>CAYJHV010000192.1:0-3809 GCA_964369825.1 uncultured Desulfovibrionaceae bacterium
CCCCAAAAACTTTTTACGCGCATTTTTTATTTACTTCGTAAATAAAAAATGCTTTGATTCTAAGTGATTAGTTAAATTTTTTGTTTTGCATACAATCCCTAGCTCATTTCCGAGGAAATGAGCCGTGAGCGAGTTTTGAGAGGAAAAAAATATCACTGATTGCTTTCTAAATTTTTTTTGATAACAATGCGTCTTATAACAATCTGCTGTAGGATGCATATAAAACTTTGTAATGAGATTTTTATGAATACAATTGTAAAATTTTTTTGTTTTGCCCTTATAGTAACTTTTTCCGTTTTGGCTAATCTCGACCTTTCTTTGGCACAAGAAGAAGCAGACCCCATAAAAGTAGCCACCTTTGAGCACGATTTGGAGAATTTACCGCCTGACCTAAAACCTGTGGCTGTGTACATTCAAAAAGCCAAGGATGCATACTTTGCAACTTTTAGCGATGCAGATTCACCTGCAACTCGAGACGCCGGCTTTGCGGTTTTTTATGCTTTTTATATGAAAGTATTAGAAAAACTCAACGAAGATACAGCTTTTTTTGAGCCGCTCACCGCAAGTATGGAAAATCTTGCTCAAGGTGAAAAAGTAGCCGCTGAATATGGTTTTAAATTAACTGCTTTAGGTGAAGGTACCTATGGTGCCACCGATGATACGGCTTTTTTGCTTAAAACGTTTGGAAACAGCATTTCTCCTGCGTGGAAAAGTTATTTTATTTTCACCAAAAAAACAGATGGAATGGCAGGTGATGGTGGCTTGTATATTTCCTATGATGAACTGCGCCAAAATATTGTGCTAGGCGATGCCATTATTCAAAAAAATCCCCATTCTGTGGTGGCAGATTTAGTGAGAAAAACCACCAATTGGATGTCTTGGGTGTATCTTTTAGGCTTAGACAATACCCCTATCTATGATTTGCAAAGTAAAAAAATTCTTCCTGAAGTGAAGAAATCCTATGAAAAATTTCTCAATGGAAATAAAACTTCTGCCTTGTATCCTATTGTGCAGCTTGCCTATAATCAGCTCAAGAAGGATGCTTTTAAAGTGAAAGATGGCTATTTTGTTCCAATAGTAAAGGAATTACGCAAAGCAAAAATTATGGAATAAAATGGAGCTGAGGAACATCGTTTACGTTAGGGCATTGACTTTAATTTGTATTTTTTTTGGGGGGAAAACTTTTTGGCGTTGACAAAAAAGTTTTCCCCCAAGAAATATCAAGTAACAATCACCTGAATAGCCACATATCTTTTTTAAATTTTTAGTTTATTCCGCTTGCCATACAAATATTTTTTAGTTATGAGAGAAAAGATTTGGATACAGGTAGATATTTTCTACAAAATACTTTGCTATACAAGGAGTTTTCATGTCAATTCCCATTCTTGTCAAAGAATCACTTATCCCCGGGCAAACAAGTAAGCTCATACTTCATGCGCCGCACATCAGCCAAAAAGCTGAACCCGGGCATTTTGTTATTTTGCGCCTTACCGAAAATGGTGAACGCATTCCCTTAACCATTGCCGATACCGATAAGGAAAATGGTACCATTACCATCGTCTATTTGGTGCTTGGAAAAACCACTGCCTTACTTGAGACTTACAAGGAAGGCGACACTATTTTAGATGTTTGCGGTCCGCTTGGTAAACCAACGCATATTGTAAAAAAAGGCACCGCCGTTTGTGTAGGTGGGGGTACCGGTATTGCCGCCATGCATCACATTGCCAAAGGGCATCACCTTAAAGGTAACAAAGTCATCGGAATTATTGGTGCACGTAATAAAGACCTGTTACTTTTTGAAAAAGAACTTTCCTCTTTTGTGGATGAACTCCTCATTTCCACCGACGATGGAAGCTATGGTCATCAAGGGCTTGTCACCGAGCTTTTGCTGGATAGATTGGAAAATGACAGAGCCATCACCGAGGTGGTTGCCGTTGGACCTGTACCCATGATGAGTGCTGTTGCCAATACCACAAAACCTTTTGGTACGCCCACCGTGGTTAGCTTAAATCCCATCATGGTGGACGGTATCGGTATGTGCGGAGCATGTCGAGTGACCGTTGGCGGTCAAACAAAATTTGCCTGCGTTGACGGTCCTGAATTTGACGGGCATCAAGTGGATTTTGATGAATTACGCCGTCGCCTTTTTGCTTTTGCCCGCCAAGAAAAAGAATCTTTTGACCACTATAGGTGTACTTGCCATGGATAATACCCCAAAAGAAAAAAAAGAAAAAAAACCTGCTATTCCACGCACTCCCATGCCTTGCCAAGATCCTCAAATCAGGGCACGCAACTTCGACGAGGTGGCCACAGGCTATACTCGTGAAATGGCCATGGCTGAAGCGTCACGCTGTTTGCAATGTAAAAAACCTTTTTGCGTTGACGGTTGTCCGGTTGAGGTCTCCATCCCTCAATTTATTGCTGCCGTAGCTCGCGGCGACATTGACTCTGCATATCGAATTATTAAAAATACAAATAGCTTGCCTGCTGTCTGTGGACGTGTTTGTCCGCAAGAAATTCAATGTGAAGGCAAATGTATTTTAACCAAAAAAGGTGAAGCTGTAGCCATTGGGCGTCTTGAACGCTTTGTGGCAGATACCTACATTGCCACTTCATCCTGTGAACAAGTGACCGGTACCAATGCTTGCGCTCTTCCTGTACCGGGTTTAAAAGTAGCTTGCCTTGGCTCCGGACCTGCTTCCCTTACCGTGGCAGGTTACCTTTCTGCTCATGGTATAAAAGTCAGTGTTTATGAAGCTTTGCATGAGCCCGGTGGTGTGCTTGTCTATGGTATTCCTTCTTTCCGTTTACCCAAGGATGTGGTTCATGAAGAAATCCACGGGCTTGAACTAAACGGAGTGGATTTTAAGCTTAATTATGTGGCAGGTCGCACCATAAGCATTCAGGATCTTTTTGATGAAGGCTACAATGCAATATTCATCGGCGTTGGTGCAGGCTTGCCTCTTTTCTTAAATATTCCCGGTGAAAATTATGTGGGTGTTTTTTCGGCCAATGAATACCTGACTCGTGCCAACCTTGGACGTGCTTATAAATTCCCCGAAGAAGACACTCCCATCTATTCCGGTAAAAATGTCACCGTTTTTGGTGCCGGAAACGTAGCCATGGACGCTGCTCGTACCGCCATGCGCCTTGGGGCTGAAAGTGTACACATAGTCTATCGTCGTACCCGTGCGGAAATGCCGGCACGTCTTGAAGAAATTCATCATGCCGAGGAAGAAGGTGTGCAATTGGAATTGCTTGTATCGCCTCTGCGCTTTAATGGTGATGCTAAACTTGCACTCACTTCTGTAACTTTACAACGTATGCAATTGGGTGAACCGGATGCCTCAGGACGCCGTCGTCCCGAACCTATCTCCGGCGATACTTATGAGCTGCCCACCGATCTTGCCATTGTGGCTCTTGGTACTCGTGCCAATCCCATACTGCTGGAAGCAACTCCCGAACTTGAATTAAATAAATGGGGACATATTGTGGTAAATGAAGAAACAGGGGAAACATCAATTCCCAATGTTTTTGCCGGTGGCGATATTGTTACCGGTGCTGCCACGGTTATTCTTGCCATGGGAGCCGGACGTAAAGCTGCACAAGAAATATGCAAACGCTTGCTCGGTGACGGAAGTCAGATTTTTTAGTAATTCCAATTCAAGACCTCTGCGCACTTTTTTTATGTGTAGATACAAAATCATATTTTACACATAAAGTTATATAAGAAATTAATTGTGCAGAGGTCTTGTTTTAACTAAAAAATTGTTTAATTTTATATTGTTATTGTGTTTTTCAGTGACGAC
>CAYJHV010000193.1:0-3805 GCA_964369825.1 uncultured Desulfovibrionaceae bacterium
GAGGATTAAATTACATCATTTATATCCTACTTTTTAGTTTTTACAGGGCACTAGACTTCCCCTTCTCTGCAAAAAAACTGTATTAAAGTAATAACCATATACAAAAAAGTAAAAGTACGAAATAAGAGTATTGTCATTTATATAAGCATCCAGTATCTTCCTTCCATGAGGTCATTATGAAAAAAATATTAATTCTTTGTTTTCTAAGCTTTTTTTTACCTATAACAACATACGCCGCCACGGTTGCCCGTATCGTTGACGGTGATAGTATTCGCTTAAGAAGTGGTGAGAAAATTCGTTTTTATGGTGTAAACAGTCCAGAAATGAATACATATGCCGGAAAAAAAGCCAAAGCCTATCTTGAATCCATTTTGCCCAGAAATGCCCGTGTGCAACTTATACGCATTTCCAAAGACCAACACGGACGAACTTTAGCAATTGTTCTTTACAAAGGGAAAATTTTGCAAGAACTTATGCTCAAGAAGAAACATGCTTGGGTTTTCAAAAGATATTGCAAGTTAATGATTTGCAAAGAATGGGAAAGATATAGATAACACAAATTAGGGTGCTTTAATGGCAATGGATATTAAAAATCACACATTTAATAATTTTCTTTATTTTTTTGCAAAAACAAGATGGGTCTGACCGGGTAAGACAGGTTTGACGACGGTGCTGGTAATTCTACTGGTAATTGCTCTAGCAACGCCATTTTGTCCGCCTTGCGATACAAGCCCAACAACCGACGGCACAGGCATAAAACGTGAAACGGCTTGTAAAAAATAATCAGCTTCCATATCAGGCAGAACTGTATCCATGAAAAATAAAGTATACGGTGTATTTTGATTGCGCATGACAAGCCTAAGTGCCTCTTCTCCGTTGGCAGCAGCATCACAATAAATACCAAGATTTTCAACCATAATTTTCAATGAATTACGAGATAATTCCACAGGGTCAATGACCAGAACTCTTAAATTAGTTGATTTTGCTTGCAAAAGATTGCTGACAATGAGTGAACCTTTTTGTACTGGGAAAGAGAAAGTAAAGTTTGTTCCCTTGGGAGTACCGGGTGTCATGGTAATATTGCCGCCAAGCATTTCGATGATGCGTTTGGAAATCACCGAACCAAGACCGGAACCTCTTTGTCCATTGCCTTCACCGTTACCCATTTTAGGATAGGGTTGGAACATAAGATTTTTTTGTTCCTCGCTCATACCTTTACCGGAGTCGGTAATACTGATTTCCACCTTACAAAGACCCTCGGTCAAATTATCGCATTTGGCAACTAAAGTTATACTGCCATGCTCCGGTGAATGTTTTACAGCATTGGAGAGGAAATAGGTGATAACTTGCGCAATGCGCTGTTCATCGGACACAATTTTATAGGGGATAATATTATCTATGGACAATACAAGATTTTGTTTTTTGCGATCAACGGCATAATTAACAACGCTGACCACACGCATGAGCAATTCTTCAAGATTAAACTCTTCTAAAGATAGGTCAAAATTATTGGCTTCAATTTTGGACATATCCAAAACATCGTTTATAATTCCTTGCAAATGATTAGACGCCTGTCCAATACGGTTAAAACATAAATCCTTCTTTTCAAGAGTGTTTGCTTCCGTTCCGAGAGTCATCATATTCATGATGGAATTTAAGGGATGACGCATTTCTTGTCCCATATTGGAAAGGAAGGTGGATTTGGCAAAACTTGCTCGTTCAGCTTCTTCTTTGGCTTTTATAAGATCTGTCATGTCAAGGAAAGTAACAACAGCTCCCATACCTTGCCCGCCATCTCCACGTAAAGGCGAAAAATTCACCGCAAAATGCACAAATTGACCATCGTGTAGAATGGCTTTTTTCAAATTGATGGACACGCCTTTTTGTAAGCACTGCACAAAAAAGCTGTTGGCATCCACCGCATTATCACGTCCTAAAAATAGTTCAAAAATTTCATTATAAGCCAAACCTTGTAATTTGGCTATGCGATCCACATTAACGTATTTTAAAAATTTATGCGTCCCATACACAAGCTTGGCATCACCGTCAAAAACAAGTATGATTTCTGTGGCATAAGCCAAAAGTAATTGCATGTAGGTGTCTTGTTTTTCTCTTTCGCGTTGCAAAGCCTCCATAACATTTTTATTGGCATCGGCTGCTAATTTGACACGATCAAGCAAACCGGCAAGGGTTGCATTTTGACGTGTTACACGCTTAAGTTCTTTTTGTAATTTTTCAAGTTCTGTTTTCATAATGGCAGAAATTTCCAAATCTAAATTTTTTCAAGCATACAAAGGGTAAACGAAAAATTATGAAACCTATTTTGCAAAGTTCCATCGGCAAGCATTGCGGGGCAAATCTCACCGCGAGAATACACTTGATGATAAGGAATATCATCCTTAATCATTTCCAAAGCTTTTTCTCCTTCCGCTAAAGTTTTGCTACCCAAAATCCAAGACCTACCGGCACTACTTACAACTAAAGCTCCCAAAATATTTTCTTTTGCCAAAAGAATTTGCTCCAAAACTTGCTCAGCCGTTTCCATAATTCCATCAGCAGTTTGAAAACTCAAGAAAATGGAAGAACCTTCCGGCATCTCACCCCCAAAAACTGCATTATTTTCAGGTGTAAGTCGTAAAAACTCCCGTGCCAGCAAAGGGGTACCATCATTATAATCCACTAAAAACGGTACCATAAGCATATTTTTCCAATCGCTGATACTAATTCCAAATGAAGTCAAATATTCAGCCACAGGCTTATCATTTACAGTGTGTACCACTTCACCTTTTGACGAGGTAATTATATTTTCAGTGGATTTAATATTGCTGTGTGAGAGAGAAGAAAATACAAAACGTGCTTTTACAGCCCCCGTCATACATAATAACGCCAATCTTCTCTTGCTACATTGCCCATTGTAGATAACATAGGATTCGCTGCCTTCTTGGGTATGGTCACTGGCAAATCCTCCAAAAAGAGGTGTATTTCCTGTGACTTTACTCACACAATCAGTTATATTCTGTCTGACTACTTGTTTTGAAAAAAATCCATACAATATAGATAAAGCCGGTTTTTCACCTTCTTTTGAAAACCCCATACCGGCATATGCTCTACCTACTATGTCTTCATAACTTGCTTGTTGCGTAGAACTTTCAGTATAAGAGTTTAAGACAGAATGACTTTCGCCTTCGTCGGTTACAGTGTCATAAAGTGCATCGGTGAAAGCGGTGTGAAATGTAATTTGATCGTCCATAAGCAACACAAACGTCAACAAACCAATTCCCACTTCACCGTCAGCGCAAGAAGCAAGGCAAGTCACGCCAAGAACATCACAAGGAATGGCATCACATATAGCTTGCACAGCTCCGCTTTCTATGGCGTCAGCATGTGTAGTTAACAGACCAACAGCGTGATTCTTTTTTACTTTTGATAAAATCCCATCCGGCAAAGCTTGTAAAATATCTTTGACAGCCAATTCAGGGTCATCAATTTCGTAGCTATGCGCTACATGCATTTGCATTTTTTATTCCTTTATTACAAACAATTATCATAAAAAAAACACACTTTTAAAAATCGTTTGACGTCATCAGCTGTGGAAATAATCTCATATACTTGATACCTTGTCAACAAATAATACAAAAGTGTGTTTATATTTGCATTGTTATGAAAATGTCGATTAAACAGGAATCTATTATTACATCTAAAATCATATTTTTTAAGAACATGCAGTTATAATACATTAATTTATTTTAGACTAGTAGCTTGCTTTATTCAAATATTAAGGAAACACTGATTAATTCAGTTTTAA
>CAYJHV010000194.1:0-3802 GCA_964369825.1 uncultured Desulfovibrionaceae bacterium
ATATCACTATTTTTGAATAAAGCAAGGCACTAGAGGTCTTAAATTTTAAAAATATCTAATGCCTTTGCACAATTTAAAGGGTATGAATTATCTTATTCTCCACTGATCCAATAATGACTAAAGCCTTCTTGTAGCCAACCGTCTTGGATACATGTAAAACCGGCACTTTCAAATATTCGATGATATTCTGCTCGCGTTCTGCGCCAGCCCCAAAATTGTTGGCGGCGTAATCCCAAAAAATGCAATAAGGCTCGGAGACCGATTTTGAAAACATTTACCAATGAACCCAATGCAGAATGCTCTTCAAGGAGCGATGATGAAATGCACAAAATCTTTCCGCCGGGAATAAGTTGCGCTTTAAGTTCACGTAATGCAAGTGCCAATTCTTCATTGGTGAAAGTATAATCCACAGTTGTAAGACAAATAACGTGATATTGCACATTGGAAGGCAGACAATTGGCAGGTGAACCAATATAAATGTGTTCGGGAGGGATAATTTCACGTAGCCAGCGTAAACCGGCGGTATTTGGACTGTTTACGTGTAGTTCAAGATCAGGGATTTTTGCTACAAGAACATTTTCAAAATAGCCGGGACCAAGCCCCACGGTGAGAACCCTAGTAACTGTCTCCTCTGCGCTTGGTATACTTTGCAAAACTTCTTGTTCTTCGACAATGTCTGCTTCATGAAATTGAAAATTTTTCTGAATTTCAAAAATTTGTTTTAAAAGCCATTCCACATCCATATCTTTATGTTTACGCCATCTGGTTGGCAACGATTCCCACGAGTCAAAGTGGCGGAAAAGCTCTTCATAAAAAGAGGCATAAAATTCGCTATTTGCCAAGCGGAAAAAGGAAACATGCGTAAAAGAGGGAAAAGGAACTCCCAGCCAGCTTTCTTTATAAAATCGACGCATGTAACCTCCGATATAACATTATTTTAAAAATTTCAGTCTGTTTTAAAAATATCAATCAATGGGCATTGAGTGCCGTTTATAAACAGAACACGCTAAATTTATAAGCCTACCTTTGTCAAGGTCAAGCTCAAAGATTGCGTATTTGACGACATGTGATAGTTAAGTATTTAATTATATAAAGTAAATTTTGCAAAATACATCATCAATCCTTGCTGAAAATTTTCTGCAAAGCTTGCATATCAAGTGGAGTCAAGTTAAATTGCATACCTGCTTGATCTAAAATCTCCTCAAGTGGGCGCTCGGATTGTTCTTTGATTTTTTCATTGATATAGGCTAAAGCACGTTGTAACAATTGGTTATGGGGAATTATTTGTGTCATGATATTCTCCTTTTTCTTTTTGTAAAACATTTAAATAAACGCCGGAAAGTGAACCAAAAAATATGGAAAATTGGTATATAGCTATTATCTTAAGCATTGTGGAAGGGCTTACGGAATTTTTACCTGTATCGTCCACAGGGCACCTTATTTTGGCAGGCGATATGCTGGGCTTCAAAGGTGAAAAAGCCGCAACCTTCCAAGTGATCATCCAGCTTGGTGCCATTATGGCAGTGGTTGTGCTCTATTGGTCGAGATTTTGGGGCTTGCTTGTGCCCCAAAAAAATACCGGAACCTTACCGCATTTTTCCGGATTGCGCGGTATTGGTTTATTAATTTTAACCTGCATTCCGGCTTGTGTGCTTGGTTTACTTTTACATTCCTATATTAAAGCCTATCTGTTCACACCCTTAACAGTGCTTATGGCATTGGTGGTGGGAGCACTTTTTATGATCATTGTGGAAAAACGCATAATGCTTTTTCCTCTGAAATCACATGATAAAAATAAAAGCTCTGAAAACTTACATAAAATTTCCGATACTTTGGATAATGCCGGCGATAGCTTAGGCACTGAAAGATTACTTACCATCGATGATATTAAAGCCAAGGATGCCTTTATTATCGGTTGTTTCCAATGCCTTGCGCTGTGGCCGGGTTTTTCTCGTTCGGCATCAACTATTATGGGAGGAATGCTACTTGGCGCCAATCGTAAGCTTTCTGCCGAATATTCTTTCATAGCGGCTGTACCCATTATGGTGGCAGCCACAGGCTATGACCTTTTGAAAAGTTGGCATATTTTAAGTGCCGATGATGTGACTTTTTTTGCTCTTGGCATAGTGGCATCCTTTGTGGCAGCACTTATTGCCATTAAGACTTTTGTGGCTTTGCTGGCACGTATAACGCTTATTCCCTTTGCCATATATAGGCTGATTCTTGCGCCCTTGGTGTATTATTTTATGGTGTACTGATTACTTATTGCCCATCCCAAGTTCTATGAGTTTTTCAAGCAATGCTCCAAAATTATAGCCAATGGCCATGGCTTCTTGCGGAACCAAGCTTGTGGGCGTCATGCCGGGCAAAGAATTTGTTTCCAAGGTGAAGATGGTACCGTCTTCCATAATGCGAAAATCTGTACGGCTATAGCCATAAAGACCTAGCGCATTGTGTGCTTTGAGTGCTAATTCTTGCATACGAGCATTGATTTTGGCGGGTAAAGGAGCAGGGCAAATTTCTTCTGCTCCGCCGGCATCATACTTACTGCTATAGTCAAAAAACGTTCCTGCCAATGGGCGAATAAGTATGGGAGGAAGTGCCACATCTCCCAAAACGCCGCAAGTGGCATCTTCACCTGCAATGCTAGGTTCGATGATGGCTTCACAACCGGCGGCGAAAATCTCTTGTAAGGCTTTGTGTAAAGACGTGTCATCGTTTACGCAAAAGAGCAACAGCGAAGAACCGCCGGTATTACTCTTGATGAAAAGAGGGTAGGGCAACCTTGGCTTCCAGTCAGCTGACGGAAGGGTGGGCAAAAATTCCCAATCGGGAGTGGGGATACCGGTCTTCACATAAATTTGCTTGGTGGCAGCTTTGTGTAAGGTAAGAAAAGATGCCCTTGCACCACTGCCTTGATAGGGCAAACCCACCGTATCAAGCATGGCCTGCACAAGACCGTCTTCTCCCGGGGCTCCATGTAAATTTATGAAAGCAAAATCATGATCGCCGGCAAGCTGCAAAATGTTGTCAAAGTGTTCTGACAAGTCACAAAAAGTAACCGTATGCCCAATCTCACGTAGAGTTTTTTCAATACCGCGCGCGCCACTTAAAGAAACCTCACGCTCGCTTGACCAACCGCCCGCTATTAAAAGTATACGCATGAAATTCTAACTCCAATTGCGCACTCAGCGCATGTTCAATTGCCACACCTTGTTCGTAAGATGCCTTGATATTTTTTTTGTGTTCCTTGGTTGTACCGTAGCGCAAAAGCAAATCTTCATAGCGTTCTTCAAGGGTTACACATGTATCGTGCATAATGCGTTTATCTGCATAAATTATTATGAATGGAAGTTGGCAAATATTTTTTGGCAAATCAAAGGGCCAATGGACATGCATGGCCACTCCTTGCGCTATCTGTCTATTACCAAAAACCTCAATGACCCAGGATGCTCCCGTTTGCGCATGGCTTCCACCGTGGGCAATGGTATAACTTTTGGCTATATCATGTAAAAGCGCTGAGGCTCGCACCGAATGCACACAAAGTTTTTTTCCTTTTTCCACGGCAAAGCGTGCAAGCTCTGTGGCAAAATTTGCCACACCTAAGGAGTGCGTGCGTACATTGTCAAGCACTTGATAGCGATCCCACAGGGCAAAGCATTCGTCGTCGGTGGGAATTTTATCAATGGAGATTTTTCCCGCAATTGATGCATCTGCATTTGTAGTATCAATACTTTGCTCTGAAAAGTCCAAAACAGGCAAATTTGCCAAAGGATGTATTTGTTTGTTTTTTGTCATAATG
>CAYJHV010000195.1:0-3796 GCA_964369825.1 uncultured Desulfovibrionaceae bacterium
CAAAAAAGCTAATACATATTTCCAAAAATTTATATAAGGAGTCCATATGAGTCATCCCCTTTTACAGGAAGATGGTGGAGCCACACATTTATTGCTTGGCAATGAAGCCATTGTGCGCGGTGCCCTTGAGGCCGGCATGAATGTTATCACCTGTTATCCCGGTACCCCTTCATCGGAAGTGCCGGATACTTTTTATCGTCTTGGTAAGCTTGGCGGCAATGAGCGTTATCGCATGGAGTATTCGGTCAATGAAAAAGTTGCTTTTGAGGTGGGTGCCGGTGCGGCTCTTGCGGGAGCAATGACCCTTGTGACCATGAAACATGTGGGTGTGAACGTGGCTGCCGATCCATTGCTTACCACCACCTACACCGGGCTTCCCGGAGGATTGGTTTTGCTTTCCGGCGATGATCCCGGTTGTCATTCCAGTCAAAATGAACAGGACAATCGTTATTATGCTCGTCTTGCTTCCATGCCTTGCTTTGAACCTTCAACGGCGGCTGAGGCTTGTACCATGGCACGTGATGCACTGCTTTTTGCTCGTGAACATGAACAGCCGGTGTTGTTGCGTACCACCACACGCCTTAATCATCAGCGTGGCCCGGTAACTTTTGGTGCTTTGCCTGCACCTGCAAGCATTAAAACCTTTGAGCGCTGTCCGCAGCGTTTTGTGCCGGTACCTGCCGTTGCCAGAATGCGCCATAAAATTCTTGAAGAAAATATGGCGAAAATTGAAAAGCTTGTGAATAAATATTATTATCGCAGCACAGGTAAAGATGTTTCGCTTGGTATTGTTGCCAGTGGTATGGCAAGGGCTTATTTGAAAGACGCACTTTTGGCTCATGAGCATTGGCAAGATAAGGTAGATATTTTAGAACTTGGCATGACTTGGCCGTTGGATCGCAATGCTCTTGTGGACTTTTTGAAACAGCATGAAACTGTGCTTGTGCTTGAAGAAGGCGCTTTGCTTTTGGAAAATGATTTGCGTGCCCTTGCTCAAAGTGCTGCTCTTACGGTACGCATTGAAGGTAAAGGAAAGCTTTTAAGCATTCAAGGTGAGTATGATTTTGCAGGAGTGAGTAGAGCTCTTGGGCACCTTTTGGGAGAGGAAGAAACAGCTAAAGCAAGTGCTACAGCTCATACTTTGCCCATGCCCAATCGTCCTCCAAACCTTTGCGCCGGCTGTTCGCACCGTGCGGTGTACTATGCCGTGCGTCAAATTTATGGGAACGAAGCCATTTATTCCAGCGACATCGGTTGTTATACCTTAGGTTTATTGCCACCTTTGCGCATGGCGGATTTTTTGGTTTGTATGGGATCCTCCGTTTCTGCCGGTTCCGGCTTTGCGTCGGTTTCCGACAAGCCGGTCATTGCTTTCATCGGTGATTCTACCTTTTTCCATACAGGACTTACCGGACTTGCCAATGCTGTGTTTAATAAGCACAATCTCATTTTGGTTATTTTGGATAATGGTACAACTGCCATGACCGGGCATCAGCCAAATCCCGGCATGGATCAAGAAGTTTTGGGTTCTGTCTCCTTACATCTTGATATTGAAGCCATTGTACGTGCTTTGGGCGTTCCTCATGTTCGTAAGAGCAAGGCTTATAATTTAAATGCCACCATGAAAGCCTTAGCAGAATTGAAGGAAGAAAGTGGCGTGAGAGTGCTTATAGCCGAGGAACCTTGCGTGTTGTATGCTCGCAGAACTTTGAAGAGAGCTCCCACGCAAGTGGCTTATGTGGCAGAACAAAATGAAGTGGCCAAAGCTTGCGTTGAAAATTTTGCCTGCCCTGCTTTTGTGTCTGATGCCGAAGGCATTCGTGTGGATGAGACCCTTTGTGTGGGCTGCATGGTCTGTTTACGAGTGGCACCAAAAGCTTTCAAAGCAAAACAAAGGGAAATAAAGGGATAAAACTATGCAATCACGTCTTCGTATTTATATGACCGGTGTGGGCGGACAAGGAACTCTTACTGCCACCACTTTGTTGGCACGTGTGGCACTGGATCAAGGTCTTGATGTTATGGCAGGTGAGGTGCACGGCATGGCACAACGTGGCGGCGTTGTGGAATCTGTGGTTTTGCTGGGCGGTTGGCTATCTCCAAAACTTGGGCATGGTGAAGCCGACGTGCTCATGGGTTTTGAACCACTGGAAACCTTACGTGCCTTACCCTATTTGGCGCAAAATGGCAAAATTTTTTCAAGCATGGATCCCTTACCTCCCGTAAGTGTCAGCCTTGGTAATGAAGTTTATCCTCCTTTTGAGGATATAAAAGCCACCATTTTAGAACGCTCCAAGGATGCCGTCTTTATTCCCTGTCGTGCTCTTGGTCTTGAAGCAGGTTCCATTCAAGCCGGCAATACCGTTTTACTTGGCGCACTTTGTGCCGCAAAAATGCTTCCTTTTGGCGTTGATGCCATTGAAGCCGGTATTCGTAAATATTTAGCTCCAAAAATTGTGGATTCCAATATCAAAGCTTTAGAGTTAGGACTTAAGTATCTGAAAGAAACAAATTAAACTTCACTTAGACTTTTTAAAATGCAAGGAAACATTGAGAGATCAATGTTTCCTTCTTCATTATAATAAAACCTCTGCCCAATTATTTTCAAATACAACTTTACTATTAAAAGCCAAATTATATTATTATACAGGAGAGTATTACTATGGCACAAAATAAAAATCTTGCCGAATATGAAGACAAACCCAAAAACCCCGACGCTTGGTATAATTTTGTTTTAAGTCAAAAAGTACAGCGTTTTATTGTTTGCATTATTATCTTAAATACCATCAGCCTCGGCCTTGAAACGTCAACATATTTTATGACAGAATATGGAACCCTTTTAACTGCTTTTGACACCTTTGCCCTTGGTATCTATACCATTGAAATCATCTTAAAACTTATGGCACTACGCTTAAGTTTTTTCCGTAACAGCTGGAATGTTTTCGATTTTCTCATTGTAAGCATAGCCTATGTGCCGGCGGTGGGACCTTTATCTGTATTACGTTCTTTAAGAATTTTGCGTGCCTTGCGCATTGTTACCACCATACCACGTTTACGAATAATTGTGCGCTCGCTCATCACATCGCTTCCCAGTATTGGGTGGATTTCTGTGCTGCTCATGGTCTTCTTCTATATATTTGCAGTCATGGCAACACGCCTTTTCGGAAGCGCATTCCCCGAATGGTTTGGTACTCTTGGTGAGTCATACTATACTCTTTTTCAAATACTTACCCTTGAAAGCTGGTCTATGGGCATTGTGCGTCCTATCATGGAACAATTTCCATATGCTTGGATGTTCTTTGTTCCCTTCATTTTGCTTACTTCTTTTGTGGTACTCAATGTATTTATTGCCGTTATTGTGGGAGCCATGGGGGATATTCGTGCGGAGGAGCAAACGCAAACAGCTGCGGAAAATATGAGGGAGACGAATTTAGATACACAAGAATTGCTTGTAAAAGAAATATCTTGCTTACGTGAACAATTGGTTCGACTTGAAGCTTTAAGTGAAAAATTAAAGAAGCATTGATTTAGAGCTTGTCCGTAAATAAATGTAGCGTGAGGCGAGTACAAGGAAAAGTACATTTTTGCGAAGGGAGTGTACGGTTTTTGGTACTCGACCTGAGAAAAAATGTGCTTTGACGCAGTAATCGTCCACGATACGTTATTTACGGATAAGTTCTTAATACATTTTATAATTACTATAACAGTAAGATACGCTTCGCTTCGGCGCTAAACGTTTAGATAGTCGTCACTGAAAAACATGGTAATAACATAAAATAAAACAATTTTTTAGTTA
>CAYJHV010000196.1:0-3786 GCA_964369825.1 uncultured Desulfovibrionaceae bacterium
GCAGCTTCTCTTTCCTTATACTCTTTCACTGTGGACATAATCACAGGACTTAACAAGAGCAAGGCAATAAGGTTTGGTATGGCCATACATGCGTTGAAGGTGTCGGACAAAAGCCACACAACATCAAGCTTTGCCATGGCACCAACGGGCACTGCCAAGGTGAAAAGAATGCGGAAAGGCTTTAAGAACTTGTCGCCAAAAAGATAGATGACGCAGCGTTCGCTGTATACGCACCAACCTAAAATGGTGGTGAAAGCAAAAAGTGTCAACGAAATTGTCACAATCAAGCTTCCGGAGCCGGCAGGTAAAATGGAACTTAAAACCGTATCAAAGGCTTGAGTTGTCAAGGCTGCACCGTTAACGGTTCCCGGTCCGTTGTCCAAAAGACCTGAAGCCAAAATGGCAAAACCGGTCATGGAGCAGATGATAATGGTATCAATAAAGGTACCAAGCATACCGATAAGAGCTTGGTTCACAGGCTCTTTAGTGGTTGCGGTGGCATGGGCAATGGGAGCAGAACCAAGACCGGCTTCGTTGGAGAATACACCGCGTGCCACACCATAGCGAATGGTCATCCAAATGGAAGCACCAAAGGCAGCGGAAGGTGTGAAGGCTTGCTCAATGATCATACCAAAAACATGAGGAATTTGATCAAATTTTAAGATAAGCACCAAGAGTGCGGCGGCAACATAAAAAACTGCCATAAAAGGAACAACTTTACCGGCAACAGCACCAATACGCTTAACGCCGCCTATGAGCACTGCGCCCACAAAGATGGTCAAAACAATGGCTGTAATCCAAGGTTCAATCTTAAAAGTTTCTTGCACAGCACCGGCGATGGAGTTGGTTTGCGTCATGTTACCGATACCAAAACCGGCAACGGCACCAAAAACAGCAAAGGCTGTACCCATCCAAGCCCATTTAGAGCCAAGACCATTCTTAATGTAGTACATGGGACCACCCACCACGTTACCTTCGGGGGTCACTTCACGATATTTCACTGCCAAAAGTGCTTCGCCAAATTTGGTGGCCATACCCACCATGGCAGTGCACCACATCCAAAAAAGTGCGCCGGGACCACCCACAAAAATAGCCGTGGCAACACCGGCAATATTCCCTGTACCCACTGTGGCAGAAAGTGCGGTCATCAAGGCGTTAAAAGGAGAAAGTTCTCCGTCTGCGCCGCTGTCACCCTTTCTTTGCGTCCAAAGCCTTTTAAAGCCCTGCGGAATGCGCAAAAAGGTTATAAAACGTAAGGCAAAAGTGAGAAAAAGACCTGTACCAAGTAATAGTACAAGCATAATCGGGCCCCAAACGACACCGTTTATGGAGTTTAAAATGTCCGTAATAAATGTCAAAACTGCTTCCATGTCCGCTCCTCTCGTTACATATTAATCCAAAAAATGCTCTGTGAAATAAGAACGTGTTAACCATTGCCATTTTTGGATACAATATATGATAATGTACAAAAAATAAAGAAATTTTCTACATTTATCCTAGGAGACAATAAAATCTATAAACATCTAAGTTCTAAGTATATTTTTTTGTAAAGTTGATGTATCTGTATTGTTTGAGGAAGTGAAAAAAATCTTTAATTCAAGGGAGATTGCCATGACTCAAGACATTGCCTGAAAGGATGTCCCATGAAAAAATTCCTTTTAAGGCAAGTTTTTACAATGCGCTCTTGGCATTCTATCACAATGCGGCATTGATTCTTGGGATCTCGCTCTTGGCATAATTGAAATAAAAGCTGAGCCATATCGGGAAGTTCCGGCAAATGGGCCTTTTCTGCCACCAAATAGGCAAAATATAAACAAGAAAGCCGTTTGGAAATGCGTTTTACCAGCCATTGAAAAAAAACTTTGCATTCTTCTTTGCTTTGCATGGAATGAGTAAGGATGAAAAGCCAATTTTCAAAGCGTGCGGAGGCAACGTCCATAGCCGGCAAATCTTCATCTAATGCAATGCTTTGCTTAAGATTAAGGACAGTACGCACATTGTCGCCTTGAACATGCGATGTGGGGAGCACAGGATTGGCCTTAACTTGCAAATTCTGCGGAATTTCCTCTGCCACGTTTTGTTGTTCAGTTTCAAAATGCGCACATCGCCGTAAAAATTCTGACTTGGCTTTTTCATACAATGCTATGTCATCGGCATGTTTTTCAAAAAATGCTTCTTTTACCTCAGGACTTAAATCCCATGCTTTTTTTTGTGAAACATTTTTGGCAATATGTTCGATGCTAGCTGCTTGCGGTATAATTTCCGACAATAAATGCATGGAAGCCGCAAAATTTTCTTGCAGCCCAAAAAAGGCATAATTTTGTAAAAGATTTTCTTCGGCAAGCACTTTATCACCATTGCCCAAATATTGAATCAAAATGTTGGCATCTTGCGCAAGCAATAACTTTTCCGGTGCTTGCTTATAATGTCGATCCAAAGGTAACAACCAAGAAAAAAAACGAATAAGTGATTTTGCCAAAGACCATGGATGGCGCAAAAAAGTTATATAGTAATACAACTTATCTGGCGGCAACAAACTTTGTATACCGCTAACCCCGTGCCCATGGTAAAAATCTCGATCAAGGGGAGTAAAACGAGGGTCAAAAATATTCTGGTGAATATCAACAGCATAAGGAAAAACATTGCGTAACATGCCGGATAGGCTCAATCCTCCACATTTGGGAATATGATTGTAAATGAGCACCGGCTGATTTTGCGCATTTTGATTTTGCGCCTCCTGACTTTGCTTTTGGGCATACCGTTTGGCAATGTCACTACGCTGAGCATACACTATGCACTGTGCCATTATTCTACAGTGCTCACATGCTGTAATAATGCCAAAAACATTTGTTCTTGTAAGAATTTGCGTCTTTCCTGCATTTCGTTTTGAGCATCGCTTTCTTGTATATCAATGTATACAAAGGGCGCAGCGGCGGTGGCATAGCCCAAATATTTTTCATTAAGGTATAAACCTTGTTGCCAATCATAATCTTCGTCCACTCCGCCAAGAGGGATAAGTTTTTGAGATTTCTCTTTGCCTTGCGCATTTTCCGCCGCAAGTTTTTCAAGTTCCCTATCCATATAAATGAAGTGCGCATCATCAAGGGCAAATCGTGGTTCTCTGGTCATAAATATTTTTGCGCCGCCTTTGAGCGCAAGATCTGTACTCATATATTCGGGATCGCCCCATGGCGGAATCCCCATAAATAATTCAAATGGCGCATACAAGCAGGCAGTCATAATAGATTGTGCCAAAGGACTGATCACTCCAAGCCAGCAAATTCTAAAGGTATCCATGGAAACAGAAAGTTTTCGGCAATGCTCAAATAAAAAAGCTATTTCGCTCATGGCTTGAAAAATGGCAGTATGTTCACTTATTGCATTGAACCAGCGCACGCTTCCATCATCGGGAGCATCTTTACTCAGTACATAAAGTTGTGTTTCGCTAAAACCACAAGCCACGTGAATAGCATTACCGGCTTGTGTTTGCGCTGCACTTTCAAGGCTTTGCGTATCCATTTTACTGCAATCATGTACGTTAAAAGGAAGATTAAATTTATTTAAATATTCCATAATGCAAGCACATTCTTTGCTGTTTTCGCCCCCTAGCCATACATGCAACGATTTGTTTTCAAAGATTTTAGCACAAGCATCGAGGCTGTAGGTATTGTTTACATCGTCTGCATCAGGCTTAATTACTACAACATCTTGAATAATTTGCCAAAATGCACTCTGACCAAGGTCTTGGAGGCGTAAAATATTTTTTTGCATAACCTATCCTTAATA
>CAYJHV010000197.1:0-3776 GCA_964369825.1 uncultured Desulfovibrionaceae bacterium
GAAGCTGACGGGGTGGTTTCAAAAGAAATAGTCACATAAATCCATAATAATAACAGAACTTTCAAGTTTTAACCAGAACTTTCAATTTAGATGCGTAAGCCCTGATGTGATTAGTCATTTCATTTGCTTTTTTACCTGTAATGGTATAGTCAACCACGCATGAAACAAAAACATGCCATCTTACTTTTTGTGCTTATCATCCTCATTTGGGGCATTAATTGGACTGTTACCAAGTACATTGTGCTTTCCATTCCGCCTTTTTGGTCCAATGCCCTGCGTTCACTTATAGCGGCAATAGCTTTATTTCTTTTACAAATATTCACTAAAAAATGTATTATTCCACAAAAAAAAGATATTCCTGCCATACTCATTGTCAGTGTTTTTCATATGACAATTTTTGCATCGCTCATGGCCGTTGGTTTGCAATATGCGTCGGTGGGGCGTTCTGCCATCCTTGGGTACACTACACCGCTATGGGTAGTACCGGCAGCCGTCTTTTTTTTACGTGAACCCTTACATAAATTACGAATGCTTGGAGTCATTTTAGGCATTGTTGGGGTCGCTGTTCTTTTTGCACCGGCAATGAAAACACTGAGCTTTGGCCCGGAACTTTTTGGCAATGCCCTACTTTTGGCAGCATCATTTTCTTGGGCTATTACTATTATCGGCATTAAAATGGTAACTTGGCATCATAATCCCTTTCAATTGGTTTCATGGCAATTGCTTCTTGCCACCGTGCTTTCGGCTGTTATTGCCCTCTTTATGGAAGGCATCCCCACAATGCATTTAACGCCGGCACTTCTTGGGCAATTGGCGTACAGCGGTATTTTGGGTACGGCTTTCGGTTTTTGGGCCATGACCGTGGTCAATGTACACCTACCTGCCATAGTCACTTCTTTGGGATTGTTGGCAACACCCATAACTGCCATTGCTTTTTCTTTGTGGTTCTTGGATGAAAAAATTGATTTGGATTTGCTCATAGCAGGTACTTTCATCATGCTTGGCATAGCCCTTGGCAGTGTACCCATAAAAAAACAAAATAATAATTAGAAATATTATGTATAAAATAATACTTTTTACCTTACTTGTGCCTTTCTTAATGGCGTGTCAAAAAAATAATTTCCCGTTGAATTATTACCCTGCGCAAGGTTTAGATTCTACAACTATTCAAAGCTGCCATGAGCCAAAAATTGAATATGTGGACGTTAACGGTACGCTTGATGAGTTGCAAACTTCATTGCAGGGATACGTTTTCATAGGAAAAGCTCAGTGGACAGATAAAAAAGCTATTCATGCTGACCATGCCGTGGAACAGGGGAAAAAAGTGGGGGCTTGCCTTATACTTTGGCAGAAAAAATATGTGGGAACCATTCATACCAAAAAACGTGTTCCGAAAATTTCTCCTTTTCAATCGGGATTTTTCTCTTCGGACGGTTCCATGTTTAATTTCCCTGACACCTTTAATTATGAAGAAGTTCCCGTAAGTTATCGATATATTCGGAACACAGTTTTGTTTTTTGCAAAAAAAGCTGAGTAAGTTTTTACGTAGACTTTTCATTTTTGTGGTGTTTTTTATGTTCTTCAACCCATTGTTTTTGTAATTTACCAAGTAAATCCTTAAGGGTAGCTTGTTCTTCCGCAGAAAGTACCGTAAGCAACCTTTCTTCATCCATGCCATGTTCTTGTATTTTTTCTGCTTTATGCTCTGCAATTTGTCCGCAAAGGGAAATAAGCTTGATGAGTGGATTTTTACTGACTGAATGCATCGTTTACTCCTAAATTTTTTTGTGCGCAAAAAAAGCGCACATACCTTTTAACCACATTACCTACAAAAAGAAAGGGTTTTAAAGTACGTGCGCCAATTATTAAAAAATTTTATAACTATAGCTATTAGTGAGCACCGCCCACAACGCCGGAAGCAGCGGCAATAAGTACAATAATTTCAATGAAAGCAATAGCAGCCATGAGCTTTTCATTGCTACGGAAAGAATCTAAGCATAACTGAGCGTAGCAAACAATGGTTACACCGGCAAGCACAGCAATGCCGATAAAATTGCTGAAATCACCTGTGGTGAGTAAACCAAGCCAGCCCCAGCCAATGGGTACATTGTGCAATTTGTTAAATTCCGCTGAGCTCAAACCCCACGTATTTACTAACTCGTGTACCGGGACATGTGGGTCTGCTATGGAAAAACCAAAAACATACATACAAAAAGTAAGAATAAGTAAGCCAAGACCTATATTGGAAATTAGACCCAATAAGTTTGCATAGCGCACTTGTGCCGGAGAGGCAGAAACATCGTTGTTATCCATGATAAACTCCTTTTATTCTTTTGCCGGTGTCGGTTGATTTTCAGCAGGTTGTTCCACTTTGGCGGCAGCAGGAGCATCGCCGGGGATGGTAATGACACCTTTGTACAGGGCTTGTGCGCCTGCAAAGAGAAGCACACAAATAACAAGAATTCTGATGAATTTAGGATTGGCAAGAGCAAGCAATTTTACGCCTACCACAGACCCTGCCATCAATCCCACAATGGAAGGTACGGCAATCATGGGAAGGACGGCACCTTGATTGAGATACACCCAAGCGGCAGAAGTATCGGCAATGGAGAGCAAGAATTTGGAAGTTCCCACAGAGATTTTTAAGGGGACGCCCATAAGAAGATTCAGCACCGGAACGTTTGCCCAGCCGGCACCAAGTCCGAACATACCGGCCATAATACCGATAATGATGAAGAGCAACATACCTTGTAAGGTTCTATGTGTTTTCCAGCTAATTTTTTCATTATTACTTGGATCAAGGAAGATTCCTTGCATACCAAAGGCAACGCTCAAAGCATCTTGCTTGGTAACAACGGGAACCACGGAATTTTTTGCCATCAAAAGCAAAACGGCAATACCCATGATGGTAGCACCAAGACACAATTGAGTAATGTGCGCCGGCAAAGCCAAACCAATCATGGCACCGATGATGGAAAAAGTGGAAGCCACAAGAGCAATGGGCAAAGCAAGCCGTAAACTGGCAAAATTTCGCCTTAACAGTCCGGGACCTGCGGCCAAAGCACCGGCAAGAGCCACCATAAGACCTGCACCGCGCACAAAGTCCAAGTGGAATGGGAAAAATCCACTGACAAGCGGTACGAAAAGCACACCGCCGCCCACTCCGGCAAGCACAGCAATAATTCCAAGCACAAAACAGAAAATTAACAAGGCCAAGGGCCAAATCCACCATTGAATGCTACTTCCTGCAGCGGCATTGGCGGCATTTTGCAACTCTTGACTTGTAGTCGGATTGGCGTCGGCCGCCAGTGCCATACCGCACAAACTCACAAGTAAGAGCCCACATAAAAGAAAAACCTTACGAATTGACATGAAAACCCCCTTTAAAAAATATATTTGATTTTATAAGGTTATTATTTTCTAAGTGCCTTGAGAAAAAAAGCACAAACGTTTTTGTTTCTTTTTACAAGATATTCTTATAAACTATTTATGTATTCTTGGCAAGAAAAGAAATGTGTTTTTTTCCATCAAATTTGTTTTGGGTATGTATCTCGTGTGTATTGATGCACTTTTTATAAAATCTGTGCCGTACACATATTCCACGTGCTTGATTCTAGTGCCTTGCTTTATTCAAATATTAAGGAAACACTGATTAATTCAGTTTTAAATTTATAAAGAAACCACCCCGTCAGCTTCGCTGCCACCCCTCCTCGGGAGGGGAATTTTAAATAGCTGTTTTATTGCGAAATTCTATTATCTAATCTTCATAATAGGAA
>CAYJHV010000198.1:0-3776 GCA_964369825.1 uncultured Desulfovibrionaceae bacterium
GCAGCTCAGCCGGCTGCCTTAGCCATATCTAATAAATGCATGGTCTCTTCCTTAAATATTTTTTGTACGCAAGCACTATATGGAGATGCTTAACTTTTGGCAAATATTTTTTGATGAATTTTTTAGACAAAGTCATTTTTATATTATAATTCAAATTATTAAAAGTGATTTGATGAATAAAAAAACATGAATATATGTTTATCGAAAATGTGGTCTCATATGTGAAAGCTTTTTATTTAATCTTAAATGATTGATAAGAAACAATTAAATCACAATATAAGCTTTATTAAAGACTTAAAGAAAAAACAATTCATACCTTTTTTCTTTTTAGTATACAAAAAAAAATTTTTTTTTTCATGAAAAAAAGTATAGTATTCTACTGTATTATAGTGTGTACTCACATTTTTTGCGTTATAATATCAAAAAATAGTGATTACCCCCCTTGCAAAAAAATATAACATAATGTATAGTTTTTTCATTGAAAAGTCGAGATATGTACTTTGTATACATGGAGATTTTTTAGTGTTTTTATGTACTTTTCAGTCACCTTTAAAAAAAGAGGATAGTATGAACACCTCCAAATCAGCCACTCTGGAAGTGGAGAAATTAGCACATGCAAAAGCAATGCGACCGGCAAAGGAAAAGAAAAATGAATTTTATTATAACCCCATCTGGATAACGGATGTATCACGTGAATGGGAAGAGCAACTTTACCTAGCTCATTACAGAAAGTTTAAGGCTAAAGAATACATCCCCACAACTCTTGACGGCAAAGGTACTGAGGCAGGCTTTTATTACCTCAAACATGGAAAAGCACGTGCAGTGTACCAATATCCCGACGGTAAAGAAGTGGTGCTTTGTCATTTGGCGCAAGGTACTTTGATGTATGATTTGGTTGCCTTTGAAAATATCGTAAATTACGAAATTTTTGCTATTACCCCCGTTGAAGCCTACTTTTTCCCCGCAGATCAATTCCTCAACTCCTCCTTTGGTGAAGAACACCCCGAACTCCTCCTCACTCTCATTCGTTCACAAGCTTTAAAAAATATGTATTTTACGCGCCGTATAGTGAACATTTCCGGTGGAAATGCTTTTGCCAATACTTGCAAGCTCATGCTCGAACTTTCTCGATCGTATGGAAATGCTTTGGATGTTCCTCTTGGTGTTACCCACGAAGAGATAGCATCGCTCTTATCTGTACGCCGTTCGTGGCTTGGAAAAATATTGCGTCGCCTCAAAGATGAAAAAGTTATTACCAAGTGCACCAAAGCTCGTCTGGTCATTGCAGATTTGAATAAATTGGCTGCCTATGCCGAAGTATAAACAGTAAAGCACTGGTTACATAATTTTTCAAAAACTTTGTGTAACCAGTATTTTTTTTAGGAATATATTAATCTTTACCAATGGACAAAATTCTTTTATAAGGGTTTTCCGAACTTATTATTTTAAGAGAACCGGAAAAACGAATTTTAAGGGAGATTTTCCATGTCCGCCAATATTGCCCGCAACAATGCCATTCAAGCCATTACCAATTATCGTTCAAGCCATGCTCCACTCAATTTTGTGGACACAAAGCCGCAAGATATTTTTGCCTGCAATGTCTTTAACGATAAGGTTATGCGCGAGCGCTTACCAAAAGCTGTCTATAAATCTTTGCGAAAAACCATTGACCTTGGCCAGCGCATGGATCCAAACATTGCCGACAATGTGGCATCGGCCATGAAGGATTGGGCCATTGAAAAAGGCGCCACGCATTTTACGCACATTTTTTATCCATTAACCGGTACCACTGCCGAAAAGCACGACAGTTTTTTACAACCGGACGGATATGGCGGTGTTATGGCGGCTTTTTCCGGTTCTATGCTCATTATGGGCGAACCTGATGCCTCAAGTTTTCCTTCGGGCGGCATACGCTCCACCTTTGAAGCCCGTGGTTATACCGCTTGGGATGTGACCAGTCCTGCCTATATTATGGAAAATCCCAACGGTACTTTTTTATGCATTCCCACGGTTTTTTTATCATGGACAGGCGTTGCTCTTGATAAAAAAACCCCTATTTTACGTTCAAATCAAAGCCTCAACAAAGAAGCAAGACGTGTGCTTGCCATCTTTGGCATTGAACCGGAACTCCCCATCGTTTCCTATGCCGGTCTTGAGCAAGAATACTTTCTTATAGATGGGAATTTTAATTTTGCCCGCCCCGATATTCATATTGCCGGACGCACCCTTTTTGGTGCACCTTCAGCCAAAGGACAAGAGTTCAGTGATCAATATTTTGGAGTTATTCCTCAACGTGTTCTTTCCTATATGATGGAAGTGGAAAGGGAGCTTTTCAAACTTGGCGTACCTGTGATCACTCGCCACAATGAAGCTGCTCCAAGTCAATATGAAATCGCCCCTCGTTATGAAACCGGTAATCTTGCCGTGGACCATAATCAAATTATTATGACCATTTTACGCAATGTGGCCAAACGCTATGGTTTGAAATGCCTGCTACATGAAAAACCCTTCATGGGCGTTAATGGTTCCGGAAAGCATCTCAATTATTCGCTTGGCAACGATGAATTGGGTTCCCTTTTTGAGCCGGGCGATACTCCCCATGAAAATGCTCAATTTATGGTTTTTTGTGCCTGCATGATTCGAGCAACCCATAAATATGGTGCTTTATTGCGTGCCACCGTGGCCAGTGCCAGTAATGACCATCGTCTTGGAGCTCACGAAGCACCGCCAGCCATTATGTCCATTTTTCTTGGCGATCAACTTACCGATGTTTTTGAACAATTTCGTGTGGGTAAGGTCAAAGGTGCCAAAGGTAAACGTATTATGAATGTGGGCGTTGATACTTTGCCTCCTTTGCCGGCAGATCCCGGCGATCGTAATCGTACAAGTCCCATTGCCTTTACGGGAAATCGCTTTGAATTTCGTGCTCTTGGCTCAAGCATGTCCGCCGCCGGTTCTCTTGCTGCTTTAAATACTATTATGAGCGATTCTTTGCGCTTTGCCGCAGATTTCCTTGAAAATGCGCTCAAAGATGAGAATATTACACTTAATGATGCGGTGCAAAGTCTTATTCAAGAAATCATTGAAGAGCATTCTGCCGTGATTTTTAACGGCGATGGCTATTCCGAAGTCTGGCATAAAGAAGCCGAACGCCGCGGTTTGCCTAACTTGCGTACCACTCCCGAAGCCTTGGAAGCACTCACCTATCCCGAGGTTATTGCTGTTTACGAAGAACATCATGTGTTGAGTAAAATGGAGTTAAAATCCAGACAAGAAATTTATTTTGAGCAATATTGCAAAACCATACGCTCTGAGGGATTGCTGGTACAGCGCATTGCCAAAACCGTCATTTTTCCCGCTGCCATGCGCTATCAGGGCGAGCTTGCGGCCACCGCCGCACAAATGCAAGCCATTGGTAAAGACTTCCAAACCTTTACCCTTGATGAAGTGACGGAGTATGTACGTAAAATGCAAAATGCCGTGGAAAAACTCAATAAGCAAATGGACAAAGCGCAAAAAATTGAAGAAGGTCTGCCGACACAAGCAGCATTTTATTGCCAAAAAGTTATTCCAATCATGCTTGAAGTGCGTAAATATGCAGACGCATTGGAAAATATTGTGGCTGATGATCTATGGTCCTTGCCAAGTTATCAAGAAATTTTGTTCGGTAAATAATTGAAGGAAAAACCTTTTGCTAATACTTTATTTTATTCAAAAATAATAATATTTTTTCTTGTGGGGGAGGGGAAAACTTTTTCTAGCGCCAAAAAGTTTTC
>CAYJHV010000199.1:0-3775 GCA_964369825.1 uncultured Desulfovibrionaceae bacterium
CCGCAGTCGATAAAAGTTAAAATTACAGGACGTAATTTTAACTTAGAATCCGAATTAGATCTTTTGTGTATGGATATAATCTTTGTTTTCTTCATCACTCGTGAGAGGGCGTAATACCTTACAAGGATTACCAACGGCTATAACATTATCCGGTATATCCTTAGTGACGATGCTTCCTGCGCCTATGATTACATTATTGCCAATGGTTATCCCCGGCAGCACCTGTACACCGGCGCCAAACCACACATCATTACCCACCGTTATGGGATGCGCAAATTCAATGCCAGCATTGCGCCTTTTGCTGTCAATAGGATGACCGGCGGTGTGAAAGCCACAATTTGGTCCTATGAAAACATTGTCTCCGAAGCGTACTTTAGCGCCATCCAGTATAATCAATCCATGATTGGCATAGAAGTTTTCACCCACCTCAATATTATATCCAAAATCACACCAAAATGGGCTTTGCACAGCCATAATACTTTTTACTGCACCAAACAATTTTTTTAATAGAGCAATTTTCTTTTCCTGTTCTGATGGTTTTAGCTGATTGTATTCAAAACACAGATCTTTACAAATATACAAGTCTTCAATGATTTCCGGATCATAGTTTCCATCAAATAACATACCTGCATTTCTTTTTTCTTTTTCTGTCATAGCGCTTCCTTTTGAGTATTAGATTCGCATATTTTAATGGCTTATTACAAAAAATGTAATAAGCCATTTTTTAGGAGACCAACCAGTGGTCAATATAAAAATTCTGCGTAATTGGTAAAAAATGAACGTTCGTATGAATAACTCCGTCACTTTAATTCTCGCAATAATTTGATATTTAAACGAAAGTCATTGCGAGCAAAGCAATCCATGCTTTTTGTGCGATTTTTGAATTCGCAGATGCTTTACTTTTTAAGAGACTTACCCTTGGGAGCAAGCATGGCTTCCGGCCAAAGTTCTGCGGCAAGCTCACGTAATTTGAATTTTTGAATTTTACCGCTGCCCGTAAGAGGAAAACTTTCCACAACTTTTATATAGCGAGGCACTTTGAACCACGAAATTTTGCCTCGGCAAAAATCACGCACGTCTTCAGGCAATAGGTCATATCCGTCTTTTTGAATGATAAATGCCCCCACTTCTTCACCATAAATATAGCTTGGAACAGCCACCACTTGCACATCCAAAACGCCTTTCATGCCAAGTAAATACTCTTCCACTTCACGAGGATAAATATTTTCGCCACCACGTATAATCAAATCCTTGATACGTCCGGTCACGATAACATTGCCATACTCATCCATGGTACCAAGGTCTCCCGAATGCAACCAACCGTCTTCGGTGATGGCAGCGGCAGTGGCTTCCGGCATATTATAGTACCCCTTCATCACATTGTAACCGCGGCACATAATTTCCCCTTGTTGCCCACGAGGAAGTTCTTCACAAGTTTCGGGATCTGCAATTTTCACCTCAATACCCGGCATGGCACAGCCCACTGTTGCACAACGACTGGCCAAGGAGTCGGTCACATCTGATTGAGTCATTACCGGTGAGGCTTCGGTTAATCCATAGCAAATGGTGATATCCTTCATGTTCATTTCTTCGGTAACACGGCGCATAAGCGGTTCAGGGCATACAGATCCTGCCATGACTCCGGTACGTAAGGAAGAAACATCAAAACGATTAAACATTTTATGCTCCAAAGCGGCAATGAACATGGTGGGTACGCCATATACTGCTGTACAACGTTCCACATCAATGGCTTCAAGCATTTGCAATGCCTTAAAACTTTCCAAGATAACCATGGTAGTACCGTGATTGACACAAGCAGCAACCCCAAGCACACAGCCAAAACAATGGAATAAAGGAACGGGCAAGCACAATCTGTCTTTTTCGCTAAAGCCTTGATGGCGACCAATCCAATAACCGTTAAGACCAACACCCACATGAGTGAGCATAACACCCTTTGGAAATCCTGTGGTTCCGGAGGTATATTGCATATTGATGACATCCCAAGGATCAAGGCTGGTCTGACGTGCAAGGTATTGTTCATCACTTATCATATAGCTCATGGCGCGCAATTCCGGTATGGAATACATGCCTCGATGCTTTTCGTGCCCAAGAAAGAAAATACGGCGTAAATGCGGAAAAGTTTCCGATTTAAAATTTTCACGAGTTTGCAAGCGCAATTCCGGCGCCACCTCATATAAGGTTTTCACAAAATCATGATCCCGAAGACCATCCACTATAAAAAGATTTTCGCATTGGGAATGCTGCAAAATATAGCGTAATTCATGCTCACGATAATTGGTATTTACGGTAATCATGATGGCACCGATTTTTGCCGTGGCAAATTGTAAAGCCACCCAATAAGGCACGTTGGTAGCCCAAATGGCAACCTTTTCATCTTTTTTTACCCCAAGCGCCATGAGCCCTTTGGCAAGTTCATCCACAGTTTGCCCAAACTCTTTCCACGTTTGACGATAATCTCTGTCCACATAGATTACGGCATCATTATCCGGAAAACGGCGCACTGTTTCATCAAGAAGTTGTCCCAAGGTGAACTCTCGTAATTCAAACTGCTTTTGCCTTTCTGCTACTTTATCTTGCATAATATTCTCAAATAAATAGATATAATAATCTGTTAAAGATATTTTTGTAAGTTTTAGATAAATAAATTATTCGTTAACATTTAAATTATATTTACCTTTGAAGCAAACTCTTTTATCAAGGATGGTAAACTACTGCCAATATTTCTGCCGGGCTGTCACCATGCGCTCCCACATAATGGGGCACTATGGAATTATAATAAATACTTTGACCTTCTTTTAAAATGTGGGTTGTGTTCCCATAAATAACAATGAGTTCACCTTTTAACACAAACATAAATTCCTCACCTTGATGCGAAGATTTTTTTTGTATGCCGGAAATATTGGGTGCAATGGTAATACGAAAAGGCTCCATATTACGATCCCCCTTGCCCTTTCCAAGGGAATGGTAGGTATAGCTCACATTCTTTGTTCTACATTTTTGAACGGCAAGATCCGGATCTTCCGAAGAAGTGGTGGTAATAATAGGATCGTCCACTTTGGCATCATCGGTAAAGGTACCAAGACGCACCGACAAAGCACAAGCAATTTTTTGCATGGGACCAAGGCTTGGGTAAACATTTCCTTCCTCAAGACCGGTTATAAATTCAAGACTCAAGCCTGTATTTTCCGCTAAGGTTTCCCTGCTTATTTCACGTTGTTCACGATAGGTTTTAATTCTTTTGCCAAGTTTTTTTTCAGCTTCCATAATATTAAACTCCCAATATGCTACCCGTACATTCACGGTATTAGTCTAAATAACAATTCTTTGCCATTTATGCAAGTTATGAGAAATGCTGTTTCCGGGCAAACTGGTAGCTTGCTTCGTCTAAAAACTAATGTTTAACCATAAAATTCTGTGATTAAATGTAATTTTCAAGTGGTTAGTGGGCAGTGATTAGTGGTTAGTTATGGTAAGCACTTTGCGCATTAAACAATAATCATCTTGTAAACTATCCTGAATTAAAGTGAATTATATGTTGTTATGTATGTGAAGCACCTAGACCCACTAACCACTATAAACTATTCACTCTAAAGTTTAAATGGAGCGTTGACGGAGTCAATACGACTCAAAATCAAGGATAGGCGAACTTTAGCAAATCGAGAGTAACTTGCTTGATTTTTGTGCTTTTTATTCTGCGCACTTTGTTTTGGCGTTTTGAAAAACTTTTAAATTTTAACAGTAAAATTATATTTGA
>CAYJHV010000200.1:0-3760 GCA_964369825.1 uncultured Desulfovibrionaceae bacterium
CTTAATATTTGAATAAAGCAAGCTACTAGAATCACCTGATTTGCCTGATTTACCACAAATGCGGCATTGCCAGTGAAATAAAATTCGTGTATAGTCGTTTAATAGGTAATCAACTTTTCAAAAGAGAAAATATTATGCTACATAACAATACATTGCATATCATAAATGGCTTTTTTGATAGAATAAAACACTCTACTCTATTACGAAAATTTTATATGCCGGCTACGGTTATAATTATCTGTTTTTGCAACGCCGCTTGTGGGGTAAAAACGGTGGGTGACAATGTGGCTGCGCATGTTCCGTCCGGACTTGAAAAGGCTGCCTACGATCCCATCGATGCCCGCTATCCTGCCTTTGGCACAAGAACTGAAAGAAGATTATATTTAATGAATCACCCAAGTTACTTTCAGGCGCAGCAAAACTATGTGGAAGCAAACTTAAAAAGTCAATTTACCGGAAAAAGTATGCATAAAATGCTTTATTCCACCGACCAAGATTCAGAAATTATGAATGTTGACGATAATTTTGACCATCAACCTCGGTCTGTAAGTCCTTTTAGGTAAGATTATGGATTCAGTAACACATGTTCTCAGCGGTGCCGTTGCTGCTCTTGCCATTCCAAAACATTTAAGGCCAACGTCAAGACTTTTTATACCTTTAGCCGCTGTGGCCGGAGTTTTACCGGACGCAGATGTTTTATTTATTAATTCTCCCATAAATTTTTTACTTTTACACAGAGGCTTAAGTCATGCCTTGGTAGCCATTCCATTCATGGCGCTTTTGCTTACCATACTTGGTTTTCCTCTTTGGAGTAGATTGGGAAGAGCAGATGCTCGCATTGAAAACGGTCAAATGTTACGTACCATTTGGCCTTTTTGGAAAGTACTTGTCTTTTTCTCCTTGGTGCTTCTTTTACATCTATGGCTGGATTGTGTAACCACTTTCGGCACCATGATTTTCTTACCTTTTTCTGAATACAGAGTACGCCTAAACGGACTTTTCATCATTGACCTCCTCTTAACAATTCCCATAATTCTAGCAATATGGAATGGTTTCAGAGAACGACGCTATGCCTTGATTGGTCTGATTTGGATGCTTGTGTATCCGGCTACTTGTGTAACGCTGCGCTATGTACATGAAGCAGAAATCTACGCACAGTTAAAAACTCCGCAAATGATACAAAAAGTTGGAAATGTACAACAACTCACTGTGCTTCCCGATATTTTCTCACCTTTTTTTTGGCGAACAATTTACCAAACAGACAAGCCTTTTAGACCAAGCTTAGCCGATGCCTTCACTTGGCCGCAAAGTAAAAGCAGGATGGGCTACACTTTTAAAGCCAGCTCTGAAAGCGTATACCAACAGGGGCTTACCATGTTGGCAACGCCACGCACTCCTTTATTGCAATACCCGGCCTTAGACAAAGAAATGGCGGCACAATTGCGACACATAAGCCGACGTGCTCGAGCCTTTGAGGATTTTTCGGTTATGCCCATTCAAGAAAGTTTTGCCGTAAGCCTTAAAGGTAACGAGATTTACGGTATTTATGACTTGCGCTTTGGTACCATGTTTTCTTCTATTTATAAAATTTTATTGGACAATAGCAATGGGAATCCCACTTTTTTAATGGAAGTAAAGCGCAAAAACGGTCATTGGGACAAAGTTCGCTTAATTTTTTCAGGATCGGGCATGGATTCCGGCTGGCAAAATATGCAAGCCGCACAACCCACCACATGGTGGCAAAAACTTATAGGCATTACATATTAAAGTATTTTAATATGAAAGGATAAAACATGACTAAAGAATTTTCACATTTGGCAGACGATGGCAGCATACAAATGGTTGACGTGCGTCACAAAAGCGTAAGTCAAAGGGTGGCCATTGTGCGTGGATTTGTACACCTTGCCCCCACCACTTTAGAACTTCTACAAAAAAAAGCTTTACCCAAAGGGGACGTACTTACAACCGCCAAGGTTGCCGGAATTTTAGCAGCCAAACGCACAGCAGAACTTATTCCCCTATGTCACCCTCTTTCTTTGTCCTTTGTGGATATTCGTTTTATGGTACGATGTGAAGGTACGACGGTGGGACTTGAACTTGAATGTGAAGCACGCACTTCCGCCGTTACCGGCGTTGAGATGGAGGCATTGGTAGGCGCACAAATAGCAGCGGCAACCATTTATGATATGTGTAAAGCGGTGCAAAAAGATATCATCATAGATTCTCTTCATTTAGTTTATAAAAGTGGAGGAAAAAGCGGTGAGTATTCCGCTCTTGATTATCATAAACCGGGTAATGCGCCAACGCAAATTGGACATGAGGAATAAACTATGCTGGCTCCGTCCATTGACCCCATAGCCCTGCGCCTTGGTGATGTACACTTACGCTGGTACGGTATTATGTACCTCTTGGCTTTTTTATGTGCTTGGTTTCTTGGACGTTATCGAGCAAGCCGAAACAATAATGACTGGACGAAAGAACAATTCGACGATGTCTTAACCATTGGTATGTTTGGGGTTATCTTAGGCGGACGCATAGGTTACGTACTTTTTTATGACTTACAAAGTTTCCTTTCCGATCCTCTTGAAATTTTTCGAGTTTGGAATGGCGGCATGTCTTTTCACGGAGGATTGCTGGGTGTACTTGTTGCCATGTTTTATTGTGCCAAGAAAATGAAACGCAGCGTGTGGGAAGTAACAGATTTTGTGGCTCCCTTGGTACCGCCGGGACTTTTTTTCGGACGTATAGGTAATTTTATCAACGGTGAACTTTGGGGCAATGTAACAACGCACCCTTGGGGGATGATTTTCCCCTACGGAGGAGATTTACCACGCCATCCTTCACAGCTTTATGAGGCATTTTTCGAAGGATTAGTGCTTTTTGCGCTTGTTTGGGTCTTTTCCATAAAAAAACGTAAGCTTGGAGCAGTTTCAGGTCTTTTTGCCTTGGGTTATGGTATTGCCCGCTTTGGCGTGGAATTTGTGCGTACCCCCGACGCTCACCTTGGCTACATGGCTCTAGGTTGGCTTACCATGGGACAAATTCTATCCCTGCCTTTGATCTTCATTGGCCTTTGGCTCTTGATGCGACCTTCAAAAATATAAGCCTTTTTTAATCATAATGCCCCTTACAGGAAACAATAACGATGGTTTCGTCTTGCACTTGGTATACAATGCGATTTACACCATCAATACGCCTGCTCCAGTAATTACTCAGATTTTCTTTGAGGGCTTCGGGTTTTCCGATGCCCTCAAAAGGGCTACGCTTCATATCTTTGATAAGTGAATTGATTCTTTTAAGAGTTTTTTTGTCCTGTGTTTGCCAATAACAATAATCATCCCAACTCTCATCTGTCCATAAAAGCTGCATAGCTAGTCCTCGATAAGATCGTGAGCCGTAAGCTTAGCCTTACCCGATTCAAGGTCATGAATACGCCTTTCCAACACAGCCATATTTTTCTCAGAATAAAAGGGGTCAACAGATACATCAAAAGGGATACGTTTTTCTCGAGTAACCTTTCTGGCAAAAATAGTAAAGGCTGTGGACATATTAAGCCCTAATTCTTTACAGGTTTGTTCCATATTTTTCTTGAGATTTTCATCCATGCGAAAATTTACCATAACTTGTGACATTGTATCGCTCCTTGTTTTCTATAAAGTATACAGTGTAAAGCTTTTGTCAAGCAATTGCTTTATACTGTATATTGGCTCTCCCTCAAAGAAAGGGGCAGTAGGAAAATAAGGTTGCTTGAAGAGCATAA
>CAYJHV010000201.1:0-3735 GCA_964369825.1 uncultured Desulfovibrionaceae bacterium
CATTTTATAAGTATTATTCGCATATAGCTATAAAATTTGAGGTACATATGTTCGAGAGCCTTTCAGACAGACTTTCAACGGTTTTCCGCAATATCAGCGGACGTGGTCAATTAAGTGAAGATAATATTCAAGAAGGTCTGCGCGAAGTACGTTTGGCTTTATTGGAAGCCGACGTTAATTTCAAAGTAGTCAAAAGCTTTGTGGAAAGCGTGCGTGAAAAATGCCTTGGGCAAACGGTGACCAAGGGGGTCAGTCCTGCGCAACAAGTTATTAAAATTGTTCATGACGAACTGGTTGAATTGCTTGGAGGCGAAACCACGGGACTTGAATTGCAAGGGGCAAAGCCGGCAGTCATTATGATGGTTGGTTTGCAAGGTTCGGGTAAAACCACTTCTTCCGGTAAAATTGCTGCTCTTTTGCGCAAACAAAAAATGAAACCCTATCTTGTGCCGGCGGACGTATACAGACCTGCGGCCATTGACCAGTTGCAAACTTTGGCAAAACAGCTTGATATGCCTTGCTATGCCTCCACAACAGATATGAATCCTGTGGACATAGCCAAGAATGCTTATTCCGAAGCCAAGGAAAGCGGTGCTTCGGTACTCTTGCTTGATACTGCCGGACGTTTGCATGTGGATGAAGCGCTGATGCAGGAGCTGGTGGCCATTAAAGCGGCGGTCAATCCTCAAGAAATTTTATTTGTTGCCGATGCCATGACCGGTCAGGATGCGGTAACCGTTGCCGAAGTTTTCAATGAAAAGCTTGGCATTACCGGCGTTGTGCTCACCAAGATGGACGGGGATGCTCGTGGCGGTGCGGCATTATCCATTAAATCCGTTACCGGTGCTTCGGTAAAATTTGTGGGTCTTGGGGAAAAACTTTCGGAAATGGAAGTTTTTCATCCCGATCGCATAGCCGGACGAATTTTAGGTATGGGTGATGTGCTTTCGCTGGTGGAAAAAGCACAAGAAAACATTGATGCCGAAGAAGCAGAGGCCATGGCTTTGAAGATGCAAAAAGCCAAATTTGACCTTGAAGATTTTCGTACCCAAATGCGCAGCATCAAGAAAATGGGCTCGCTGGACAGTATTTTAAAAATGATTCCCGGACTTGGCGGTATTCGTGAAAAACTTGCCGAAGCCGGCGGTGCTTTACCGGAAAAAGAATTGGCACGAACCGAAGCCATTATTAATTCCATGACCATGAAGGAAAGGCGCAATCCTGAATTACTCAATGGCAGTCGGCGTGAACGTATTGCCAAGGGTTCCGGGGTTACGGTGCAGCAAGTGAACCAAATGTTGCGCCAGTTTGAGCAAATGCGCCAGATGATGAAAAATGTGCTTGGTGGTAAGGGCGGCAAAGGTGCTAAGGGAATGCGTATGCCCAAGGGATTACCGGGAATGGGGGGTATGGGTGGTATGCCTGATTTGTCTTCCCTTGGCGGAATGGGTGGAATGCCCGGCATGGGAGGAATGCCCGGTTTACCCGGAATGGGCGGAATGCCGGACATGGGCGGCGGTAAAACTAAAAGTGCCACAAAAAAAGTAAAAAAACGTGCTCCGAAAGTGAAACGTGTCAAGAAAAAGAAGTAGTTCTGTAAATTATCATATAAATTAGAGATGTTACAGAAATATATTTAATGTTTGCTTTTGTATTTTTTTTGTTGTATGCTTCCATTTTGAGTTGCATACTTGTCTTAATGTATAGTATCTTGTGTTTTGAACAAGGTGTATATCATTAAAAATTTCAATTGGGAGAATTTTACATGGCTGTAAAAATCAGGTTAACACGCATGGGAAGCAAAAAAAAGCCTTTTTACCGTGTGGTAGCAGCAAATGCGCAAACACGTCGAGATGGACGTGCTTTGGAATATCTTGGGTACTATAACCCCATGACCGACCCTGCCGACGTTAGATTGGACGCAGAAAATATTAAAAAATGGCTTGAACTTGGTGCAGAACCCACTGATACGGTGAGCGCACTTATTAAAAAGCATATGGGTTAGGCGCAAAAACGCCCTCCCTGCTGTCGACTTCTAGGAGGTGCATATGAAAGAGCTTATTGAGTACATTGCAAAAGCATTAGTAGACACGCCTGAAAGTGTACAGGTGAGAGAAGTTGAGGGGGAGCAAACCTCCGTTCTTGAATTGAAAGTGGCCAAGGAAGATATAGGTAAAGTAATTGGCAAACAAGGCAGAACTGCCCGTGCCATGCGTACCATCTTAGGTGCTGCTGCCACTAAGGCTAAAAAACGTACTGTTCTTGAAATATTGGAATAGTATTTTTTTCCGGCAAAAGCATGGCTACAAAGCAACATATTCATATGGGAACTATCACCCGTCCCCATGGTATCAAAGGGGAGCTTTGCGTTGATTGGTATGCAGACTCCCCTGAACTTTTGCGCCAAATTATCTTTGTGCAAATGGGTACCGATCCCTTACGTAAGGTGGAGGGAGCAAAGGTGCGTATGCACAAAAATCGTCCCTTATTGACTCTGCCTTTTATTCAAGATCGCAATGAAGCCGAAACCATGCGAGGCGCACAGATTTTTGTGGAACGCAGCAGTTTACCGGATTTAAGCGAAGAAGAAATGTATCTTCACGATATCTTGGGCTTTGATATTATTAATGAAAATACTGCTCAAAGTGTAGGTACTTTGGAGGGGGTGCAATTTCCGTCTCCCGAGCAAATGCTTTGGGTCATACGTGCGCATTCCGGTGAAGAAATACTTTTTCCCGCCGTGGAAGAGTTCATAGTTGCTTTTGATGCCGATACTCAAAAGGTGATTATCAATCCTCCCGAAGGCTTGCTTGAAATCTATCTTCAAGAAAACAAAGTAAATTCAGCCGGTAAAAAATCTTCTTCCGAGGCATAAATCATGCCTGAATTACCGGAAGTCGAAACCATTGCCAGAACCTTGAAACCCCTTATTCAAGGGGCGAAAATCGTAGATAGCACACTTTTTTTACCACGTACTCTGGATAGCAGCGGAGAAGGTTCTCTTGCGCTTGAAAATCTGCACGGACGATACATTGAAGATGTGCAAAGGCGCGGCAAATTGGTTTTAATCATCTTAAAACCAAGCAGCAAGCTTGAAAACAATGTCGTTGCACATGAAGCACATATGCTGGCAGTACATCTGAAAATGACCGGACGCCTTTTTGTCTATGATGCAGATTTTACAGCACAAAAGCATACTCGTCTGGCATTGACTCTGGATTTCCAAGGCCAAGAAAAGCAACTTTTTTTCGACGATGCCCGTACCTTTGGTTATGTGCGAGTGCTTTCCAAAGCATCTCTTAATATTTGGCCTTTTTGGCAAAAATTGGGGCTCGAACCCTTGGAACATCAAGTACAAAGTCTTGTTGCATGTTATCAAGGCAAAAAAGCCGGCATAAAATCCTTGCTCTTAAATCAAAGCTTAGTGGTGGGTATTGGTAACATTTATGCCGATGAAGCACTTTTTCGAGCAGGCTTACACCCTCAAAGAAAAGCTGATACCATTTCCTTAACTGAACTCACTAAACTTATGCAGGAAGTGCAAAATGTCCTGCGCCTTTCCATAGAACAATGCGGCTCCTCCATCAGGGATTATCGAGATGCCCGTGGCGATGCCGGCTCTTTTCAAAATACCTTTGCCGTCTATGGGCGTAAGCATGAAAATTGTGTCGATTGCGAAAGTCCTTTAATTTCCATGCGTGTGGCAGGGCGAGGTACGGTCTTTTGCCCACAATG
>CAYJHV010000202.1:0-674 GCA_964369825.1 uncultured Desulfovibrionaceae bacterium
CGCAAAGTGGAACTACTCTTGGGCGGCGTCAGTTCCTTTGGTTTAAGCGGTATCAATGCTCACCTCATTATACAAGAAGCGCCTCAAAGAGATACTCCGGCTCTCCATACTGCCTCAAATCATGACACTGCTTTTTACTGCCTTCCCTTTTCGGCAAACAGTGAGCAAGGTCTGCGTCAATATGTGGAAAATTTCCTGCATTTCCTCGAATCTCAAGGAAGTACACGGTATTCTTTGCAAAATATTGCGGCCACGCTTTGCCTTGGACGTGAACATTTGAGCCAACGTGTGGCATTTGTGGCACAGAATATAATTGAACTTAACAAGGCCATATTACATTGGCTGGGTACAAAAAACACAGACCCCTTCACGGCGCAACAAAAAAATAAAGCACACACAGAAGTTTACATGCATTGCCAAAGTTTGACAGAGGCAGGGCAAGCAGCCAATGCTTTTATGCAAGGCGCAACGCCCCTTTGGCAAACAAACTTTGCCCGTGTACACTTACCTGCCGTGCCCCTAGAGCGTACCGCATATTGGCCACATTTTACCTCCACACGCACACAGGCACATGCCACACAGCAGACTTGCTCCGGCACTTGGTTAGGTTCGGGCACGCACACTGCCCAAGGTATTTCATATGACTTAGCATTGCATAATCAACATTTTTGGCC
>CAYJHV010000202.1:684-3415 GCA_964369825.1 uncultured Desulfovibrionaceae bacterium
TTAAAATCATGGGGCGCAGTACGCTTGTGGGCATGGCCTTACCAAGTTTACTCACCAAGGCCATAGCCTTTTCCGGTGGTACAACTTCGGTTCTCACTTTGCGCAATATTTCTTGGCAACAACCACTTATGCCGGATTTATGCCACCACGCTTCCTTATTGCTCAATGCCAAAAACTCCCTTTTTCAGCTTGGAGGGGAAACTTCTGAACAATGGGTCACTTTTGCGCAAGCTACATATCAAGTGCACACACAAAATGAAATTGCTATTAAAAAACAAATAGATATCAAATCTATACATCAAGGATTGCATTTTAAAAACCTCCCCACAACGCCGGAAAATACTTTGTTTGAAGTATCACAGCGTTGGAATGCACGCCAAAATTTATGGATTTCAGAGGATAAAACATGTGTTGTTTCATACCTCAAACTTCCATCGGCATATCTTACCGACTTAGTTGAGTTCCCTTGGCACCCTGCCCTACTTGACCTTGCCGTAAGCTCAGCCCTTATTGATGAGCATACCACAGCACCGCCCGTACTGGCCGCTTGCAAAAGTATGCACATATACCACGCCCTCCCCGAAAAAATATGGATTCGTTGCCTCAGAAAAAAATTGACGCAAACCCCCGGCAGTATTTGTGTTGATTGTGATATCTATGATGACAACGGGCATACGCTTTTAAGCTTTGAAGAGCTACTCTTTATGCCTTTGCGTCACACACAAGCTGTTTTGCATTGCCTGAATTGGGAAAATACCCCCGAAACAATACTTGCGACAGATAAGCAGAGCAAGCACGTTCTCGTACTTTCAGAAAATGAGCATGACTATAAACACGAACACAAAGACGAACTTGAAATTGAAGTTGAACTTCAGCGACAATTAGCCGCTCATACCTTTAGCCACGCCCATTACCCACAGAGTGAAGAGGCAGCTATTCCCCTTATTCAGCGCATGGCAGAGACGCAAACAACACATATTATATGTATATTACCCAAACATCCGGAAATAAAGAATGTCTTCCATATGCTTTTACCCATAAAAGTCTTCTTGCAAAATATGTCCGCCTTTCCCCGAGGAGCGCAAGTACACTGGACATATCTTGCCATAAATTCCACATTGCCCGAACATGCGGCGGTACGTGCCGCCCTTGCGGCAATTGCCCATGAAGACCCACGCTTAAAAGTAAACTTTGTGGAAATCCCAAGTTTGCACTCACCTCTACACCTTCAAGCCCTCAACAAACTTTTAGGGCAAGAACAACATACTTGGCTACGCATAAATACTGAAGGTGAGCTTAGCTATCCAAGTGTTTCCGAAGCCTTACCCATACTTCATGATACAAATACAAATCGCCCCCTTTCTGATTCATGCATTGTGATCAGCGGCGGACTGGGTGGATTGGCCTTAGCCCTTGCGGAGCAAATTGTACCCGAGCTTGGCTCTTGCCTTGCGCTCCTGCATAAAAGTCCTTTTCCGGCAGAAGAGATTTGGGATAATTGGGATAATACGGAGCATGAAACGACGAAGCAGCGCATTGCCGCTTTAAGAAAATTGCGCACTCAAGGTATACCCTATCGCCTGTACCAATGCGATGTAAGTGATTATGAGCAATTAAGCGCAACACTTGCACAAGTACGGCGTGAATGCGCCCCCATTGGCTGTGTTATCCACAGCGCAGGATTTGCGGGAGACGGTTTTTTTGTGCAAAAATCTTCCGCCACCTTCCATGCCCTTATGCAAACCAAACTTCAGGCAGCACGATTTTTACATGAGCTTACTCAAGAAGATTCCTTGCAGCACTTTATCCTCATCTCTTCACGTACCGCCCTTGCCGGCGCAGCCGGGCAAAGCGACTACGCCGCCGCCAATGCCGCCATGGATAGCTATGCGCACGAGCTGAGATCAAGTGGCTTCCCTGCTCTTTCTTTGGCACTCAATACTTTGGCTGACGTGGGCATGGCTGCACGTGCAGGTATTAGCACTGCATTTATGTTACCGCCAAGCTTACTTGGGCAAACGCTGTTACGTGCTTTAGCTCAAAACAGGGCATATGTGCTTGTGAGTATGCATGGCGAGATTATGCAATCCACACAGAGCACACAGACTATGCAGCAAGCTATAGAGGCCAAGAACACAGCCGAAAATTCGCAAAGCTCACCACTCATACAAGGATTAAAAAATGTGAGTATTTCAGAGGCTCTATGTACGGTTATTCAACGAGCGTTGGAACATGAACACGTCACAGAAAATGATGATTTTTATGCCCTTGGAGGAGATTCTCTCTCAGGTATGCGTATTATTACCGCACTCAATGAACTTTGGGACATATCCTTAAGCCTCACCGATCTACTTACCAAAAGTCGGCTTAAAGAATTGAGTGCGTATCTTGCGGACTACTTAAAAGAACAAGGTTCCAAGCACCATACGCAATTAAGCTCCGCAATGCCCGAAATAACGCCTCAATTGGCTGATTATCCCGTTGGACGTGAGCAAAAAGCAGTGCTTTTGGACGTTGCGGTCAATTCTCCGCATACGGGCTATAATTTATCAAGCTTTTTCTCATTACCTGAAGCATATGAACTGTCTGACCTTGAAAATGCCCTGCAAATACTCATAGCAAGGCACGAAATTCTACGCACACACTTTATTCATGTGCATGACCTACAGCCACGTATGTGTATATTCACAGCGGAAAATCTTAATGATGAACAAAGGCAATCCATGTTGAT
>CAYJHV010000202.1:3425-3731 GCA_964369825.1 uncultured Desulfovibrionaceae bacterium
AAGTTTGGATGAAGCCACTTCCTTGGTACGCCCCTTTAATGTTGAACAACTTCCCTTATGGCGTATGGCTTTGGTACATATTACGCACCTGCCGGAAAGCACACACAACAAAGTACTCTTTTTTGACATACATCACAGCATTTGCGATGCCAAAGGGCTTGGCATCTTAATGTATGAATTTTTCGCACTTTTACGCCAAGAAAGTTTGCCTGCCAATACCAAGCACATGAAGGATATGGCATGGAAACAATACCTTGAACAAGATGCCGAAAAAATTGCAAGCCAATACTGGCTGGACCAATACAA
>CAYJHV010000203.1:0-3729 GCA_964369825.1 uncultured Desulfovibrionaceae bacterium
TTATTGCACATAAAAATCACTGCGATTTATATGAGAAATAAAAAATATTTCTTTCTTCAGTATAAAGAGCTTTTGCCAGAAATACATACGCAATGATACGTATTATATAAAACCAACATGTTATTTGCTGGCGCCAAAAAGTTTTCCCCCAAACCCGTGTTACTCTCGATTTGCGTAAAGCTCGCAAGCTCGCTAACGCCTTCGGCGCCCTTTGGGTCGGCCTTTCAAAACGCACTTTCCGCTTTTTTTCCATGAAAAAAAGCTTCATAGTAAAATGAGCCGGAACGTACTTCCGGCGTCCTTGAAAGGGCATTTGGAGTGGGCGTCGACTAAAAAGGCACAAAAATTAAATTACAAATTGGAATGACTTGATAATTCATGATGCAAGAGCTCAATTTATGACTCTATAAAATTGAGCCAATATTGAAGCGATGCATAAAGTATTTGAGGGTCAATGGGCTTGGTTATATGATCATTCATACCGCTTTTAATGCTTGTTTCTTTATCTCCTGCCATGGCATGGGCAGACATGGCGATAATGGGCAGCTTGGCAAACTTTTCTTGTTCACGAATTTTCATGCTGGCGGTTAAGCCGTCCATAATGGGCATTTGAATATCCATAAGCACCAGAGCATATTCTTTTTGTTCAAGCATGTGTAATGCTTCTTCGCCATGATTTGCTATTTCAACGTGATAGCCAACCTTGGTAAGTAATTCTTGGGCAATAATTTGATTAATTTCATTATCTTCCACCAGTAAAATATATGTATTTTCAGGTGCATGTTTTTCAAAAATCGGCAATGCTTCTTTTGTGGTGCTTAAACAGTGTTGATTGTTATTGATCTCAAAAATTGCAGTGAAATAAAACGAAGAACCTTTTTTGGGTTCGCTTTCCACCCAGATTTTTCCTTGCAGCATATTAACTATGCTACGTGAAATCACAAGACCAAGACCGGTACCGCCAAATTTACGCGTTACGGAACTGTCCGCTTGAGTAAAGGCTGAAAATAGTTTTTGAATTTGTTCTGGGGTTAAACCAATGCCCGTATCTTTCACGGTGAAAAGGCAATGAATTTTATTTTTGGCAATACTATTGCTTTTAATACTCAGTGATACGCTGCCGCTGGGGGTAAATTTAATGGCATTACTGACCAAATTAAAAAGAACTTGTTTTAAACGTAAAACATCTCCAAGCAAGACCGTTTGAGAAAATTCCCCTTGTTCTATGTTAAAGGCAAGACCTTTTTCCCTACTTAATGGTTCGTATAAATCACGCACTTCTTGACAAAGCTGTTGGAAAGAAAAGGGTACGGATTCCATTTCCAATTTTCCGGCTTCAATTTTTGAAAAATCTAAAATATCGTTAATGATGCGCAAAAGATTTTTAGCGGAAAACAGCGTTTTTTGTACATATTCTGCTTGAATTTTATTTAGATTTGTATCGCAAAGCAGGGTCAAAAGACCCAAGATGCCATTCATGGGAGTGCGGATTTCATGACTCATATTGGCCAAAAATTCCCCCTTTGCCTTGGTGGATTCTTCCGCAAGTTGTTTTGCCTTATAGAGTCCTTCTTCTTTTTCGGCAATGGCTTTGAGCATGGCTTTGTGTTCACGTAAATCTCTGTGATATGAAATAATACCTCGTGTGTTTTGGTAGGGAACGCTAACCAAGATAACCTCGGTAGGTATGTCTTCGCCGGTAAAGGGAGACATTCTCATGGCTTCTAATTTAACAACACCCTCTTGGTAGCTTTTGGTGAAGGCTTCTTGTAAAAACTTCGCACTGAGTGTACCGTCAGGTTGATATTCAGGCAAAGTATTATAAATATTTTGTTTGTATATTTCTGTGTCTTTATAGTCAAAAATATGCGCACACTCCAGATTACAATAAATGAGTGAACCATCTTCATTCCAAAAATGCACACCCATGGGCAAAGCATCAAGAATTATTTTTTGTAATTCCTCCAAATCTTTATTCTTTTGCTCGGCTTTTTTCAGTTCACTTATATCCATATCATAGCTTATGAGCACCGGCTCGCCATCAAGTTCTGAGCTTATAAGGGTAACAGTGGCAGGTATAGGTTTACCCTTAAGGTCTTGATATGTCCATTCAAAGTGTAAATACCCTTTTTCAAAAGCTTCTTGGCATAAAGGTTCAAAATGATCTTTGGAAATACGCCCGTCCGGTTGTTGTACGGGGAAAAAATTGAAAAAATTCTTTTCATATTCTTCTAAACTTTTCACATTAAAAAGTTTTAAGCCACTTTTATTCATGCTCAGCAAATTTAAGTCCTTATCAAAAAAGCTGATGCTCATGGGAATATTATCAAGAATAAGCTTGTTGCGTTCTTCCATTTTTTGCAGATTTTTTTCTGCCGTTTTTAGGGCACGTAAATCTTGTTTATAAGCAATGATAACCTTTTCACCTTTGTAAGAGGTGCGTACCAAGGTAACTTGTGTCGGTAATTCTGTACCATCACGTAATAGGTGCATCCACTCTGCTGAATAGGCACCGTTTTTAAGGGCAGTGGCAATATATTTTTTAGCAACTTCGGGACTGGTTTGACCACTTGACTGAAATTCCGGAGTCAAAGTAAAATATGCATCTATATATTCTTGTTTGCTGTCAAAATCAAAAAGTTTTAAACATTCAAGGCTACAATCAAGAATTTCCCCTTTTTCATTCCAAATTTCTGCCGCCAGCGGAGTGGAATCAAGCATTAACTGTGCGCTTTCTTCAGCTCGCTCAACGCGCTGTTCGGCTTGTTTTTTTGCAGATAAGTCATAAATAAATTGTAAGGTAAGTGTTTCTCCGTCAATTTCTTTAAGAATCAAGATGTTGCCGGTGGTAACGGTATTACCCTTGCTGTCAAGCCAATTCCATTCCATATCAACTCGTCCTGTTTCAAAAACGTCTTGAAGGTATTTATAACCAACTTCACGAGAAGGCAACCCGTTTGCCTGAAATTCAGGCATAAATTTTAAGGGATTCTCATTGTATTCATCAATACTTTCAAGATGAAGCAATTCTAAAAAAAGGGGATTGCAGTGCACAAGTTCTCTGCCATTACGCCATAAACATAAAGAAGTGGGCGCATAGGCAAAAAGTGGGTATACTTTTTTGAATTCTTGCAGCTTTTCTTCTACTTTAGGCGCAAGCTGCGGTAAATTACTCATTCGTGCCACAATGTAGGTGTCGTTGAGATTATTAAGGATTGAGAGAGCGTAAATAATTAATAATTCGCTGCCATTTGGCAAAATATGTTGCCATGAAAAAAGACTTGAACCTTCTCTTTGCACCTGAGCTAAGTTTTTTTCGCTCAGAATTTTAGAAGATTCACCATTATTTTGCAATTCCGGTGCAAATTTTACAAAGAGCTGGGAAAAATTCTTGGGAATTTCCAATCCAAAATATGCGGAAAAGTTTTCTGAACAAAAAAGTACTTCTCCCTGTGTGTCAAAACAACATACAGGCTGAGGACTGTCTTGGAATGTGGCATTTAAAAAAACTTGGGATTTGAGATGAGATGCAATCATGAAAACTTCACTTGCTAAAGGTCTGAAAACGCAATATATTTTAAAATATAAAATGCTATGATTCAATTTTTGAAATATGAGTTAATCTAAAATAATGCAGTTGTTATACCAAAAAAGTGACACAAGCTATATAACAATTTTCCTCAAAAAAAGCAAATATAAAATGTAGCTTTTTAGCCAAATTTTTTTAAA
>CAYJHV010000204.1:0-3722 GCA_964369825.1 uncultured Desulfovibrionaceae bacterium
CTCAGCGAGGCTTTCAAAGTAACAGTAAAGTTGTAACTACAGCCGATGAAATGCTCAAAAAAGCCTTGGAACTTAAGCGATAAACCGATTAAAATAAATAATTTCCAGTTAGCGTCTATTTTCAAAAGTAGACGCTAACTCATTTTATGACGTTAAAAAGGGAGCAATACATAGTTTTACCCCCTTCCGGTTTTTAATTTTTTCTATTTTTTCTTGAGCTACTGGTTTTCTTTTCTGCAACCACCATATCCATAAGGCTTGGATCATAGCTCTCAAGAGGTCTGGTTCCATTCATAAATTCCCGAATGAGTTTTTTACGGGCTTCATAACCTTGCTTATGTGCCCTGCTTATGGAAGCCGCACGAGGGTTAATTGCCTTTGATGGGTTAATATACTTACCGTTTTGTTTTAAGCGAAAATCCAAATGTGGACCTGTGGAAACTCCGGTACTGCCCACATAGCCGATAATTTGTCCTTGGCGCACCTTACTGCCTTTTCTTAAGCTACGTCCATAGCGGGAAAGGTGCGAATACAAAGATTCCAATCCGGAAGCATGACGCACGGTGATGTGCTTGCCAAAGCCACCACGCCAGCCAAGGTAAGTCACTGTCCCCCCACCTACTGCCATGATGGGAGTGCCGGTAGGTGCTCCATAATCAATGCCTAAGTGCGGTCTGTAAGTGCCGTAAACCGGATGCCTACGTCTGTAAGTATAGCCTGAGGTGACTCGAGTAAAGCGCAAAGGCGATTGTAAAAGAACTTTACGCATATTTTCACCCTTGGCATTGTAATGCATTTCCTTTCTATTGCCGTCATGATAAAGAAAGCTCTCTAAAGTTTTACCATTATTGGTAAAAGTTCCTCCAATGGTACGTCCGTAGCCTTTAAATTGCCCGTTTAAATATAATTTTTCCACTAAGATAGAGAAGGAATCTCCTTTTCTAATATCTTTGATAAAATTTATATCCCACTTAAACATATTAACCACTGTCAGTGCCAAAGATTCCTTTTCGTTGAGCTTTAACATGGTACCATACAAACTGCCTTCAATTTCGCCTTTGACAAAAGAAAGCTTTTTTTCGTAATCAACTTTTTCAATGAATACTTTAGGGGTTTCATTGCTACAGTCTACAATAAGCGTTTGAGTGTCACTGATTTCATATTCAAAATAAGTAATTTTTTCTTTTTCGGTATCATGCTCCAAAGTGTAATTTTTACCAATTTGAATTCTGGTAACAGGATGCACTTTGCCTATAGTTTTTGCCAAGTTATAAGCGGACTTATGGTCGGTGTAATCCTTAAAAATTTCAATGAGATTATCCCCTTCCTCCACTTGAGTTTTGACGGTTTGTTTTTTGTCGGCAAGGAAATTTTCTTTGAATTCTTCTTTAATGCTCGATTTATTGTCCGCAATGTCTAATTTTTGATCTTCGGTACTTTGTTGGCTATTATTTTGAACATTTAATTCTTTATTATCTGAAGCAAGCTCTTTTATTTCAGTTGTAGCAAGTTCATGCAGCTTTTTGTCATCTTCAGAAGAAGTTATTGCTTCAGTCTTACTCAGTTCAGGTTTATCTACATTTGCAATTTCAGTTTTAGCATTGTCAGCTTTAACTGCATCTGTAAGTTCAGTGTTTTTATTTAGTTCTTCGGACTGAGGTACTTGTTTAATTTTATTTTCATTATCTTTTTGTGCAATTGTAGTACCTTCAGCACTTGCCTTTTTTTCATCGTCCATTTTTAAGGTAAATAATTCAGTACTAAAAACCACTTCACCTGTTAATACTTGTTCAGAGCTTTGATTTTTTGCTTCTTCTTTAATAGGTTCATTGTCAGCTTTAGTCTCGGCAGTTTTAATATTGGCATCGAAAGCATTTTCTGGCTCTGAGTTATTATTTGCCAGTTCAGTTGGCAATGATTCTGCTGCTTCATGAGGAATTGCAGAGCTTTCAACATTACTTATTTCTGTATTTCCTTGCATTACCAGCCAAATTTTGGGACCAAGAATGCCTCCACTGATGAAAATCGCTAAGCCCAGTACAGTATACATAAAATTGCGAATCATGCTTACCTCGATATAGTATATTTTTTACATTCTTTAAATACATCTAAACATTAAACCTATTATGATGTTTTGTCCATAAAGAAAAGGGACAAATTTCTTTACTTATGCATTTTTTCAAGCTGTTAAAGCTCAGAGGAGTTTCTTGCAATGAATATTACTATGTGTTATATGAGTATCGGAAAGTTGTTGTTTATTCAACTTCATATTTAAATCTGACTTAAAAGGAGAATCACATGGCAGAATTTACTTATACACTTCAAGATGAACAAGGTATACACGCAAGACCTGCAGGAGTTTTTGTAAAAGAATTACAGACATTTGCTTCGCAAATCACTATTACCAAAGGCGAAAAAAAAGCTGATGGAAAAAAATTGTTTGCAGTCATGGCATTGGCAGCCAAAAAAGGTGATATTATTACCGTGAGCGCAGAAGGTGAAGACGCAGACAAAGTATGTGCTTATGCCAAAGAATTTTTAGAAAATAACTTATAAAATATTGTAGTATGGATATGTTACTTAAAACTTGATTATGTAAAAGATAAGGAAGATTGGATGAAAATTTTGCAAGGTAAGGGCGTTTCCAAGGGTATTGCCATTGGAAAAATATTTTTTGTTTCTCAATTGGATTTGAACATAGAATTTAGCGCCGTGGAAAATGTGGATGAAGAGTTAACTCGCTTTGAAAATGCCAGAGAAAAAGCTATTGAACAACTGGGGCTTATAGCAAAAAAAACCGAAGAAAAACTAGGCAAGGAAAATGCCCAACTTTTTGAAGTGCATCAAATGATGCTTGATGACCTAGATTTTCGTGAAGCCATAACCAATGAAATTTCACAAAATAAAGCATGTGCTCCCTACGCCGTAAGTCAAGCCGGCAAACAATTTGCCATGATATTTTCCGAAATGGACGATGAATATATGAAAGCTCGTGCCCTTGACGTGCAGGATATTTCTCGTAGAGTTTTGGAAATATTACTTAATAAACAAAGCTTTGACAGTCACGATGAACCCTACATCTTTGCCGGTGAAGATTTTACCCCCAGTGAAACAGCTCAATTTGATCGTGAGCGTGTGCTTGGTATTGCCACCGCCAAAGGTAGTAAAAATTCGCATACGGCTATTTTTGCTCGTACCTTGGGATTACCGGCCGTTATTGGTTTAGAAGAAAGCTTGGACGCCAATGACCATGAATTACTTATCATTATTGATGGTGAAGACGGAACTGTTATCATTGATCCCGACGAAAAGACCTTGCAAGAAAAGAAAAATCAGAAAAAAAGTTTAGATGAAGAAGCTCAAAGACTTGAAGCGTATCGAGGTAAAAAAACTTTAACCAAAGCCGGACGTGAGATAAAGCTTTATGCCAACATAGCTTGCGTTGATGATGTTGAGGCTGTGCTTAAAAATGATGCCGAAGGTATTGGGCTTTTCAGAAGTGAATTTTTATACCTCGAAAGCAATGATTATCCCAGCGAAGAAGTGCAATATGCCGCCTATAGTGCTGTGGCAAAAAAAATGGGTGATAAGCCGGTTATAGTGCGTACCCTTGATATTGGCGCAGATAAGCAAGCTGATTACTTCAAGCTTCCCAAAGAAGAAAATCCTGCCATGGGTATGCGCGCCATACGTATTTGCCTTACCAGACCGGAAGTTTTTAA
>CAYJHV010000205.1:0-2178 GCA_964369825.1 uncultured Desulfovibrionaceae bacterium
CAGAAGCAAGCATGGAAAAACCTGTTTGACGACAGGCCATAACGTCTTGATGGTCACCGAAAATGGATAAAGCATGGGATGCCAAAGCACGTGCCGAAACGTGGAAAACGCCGGGAAGCAATTCGCCGGCAATTTTATACATATTTGGTACCATGAGCAAAAGCCCTTGGGAAGCCGTAAAGGTGGTGGTCAGCGCACCGGCAGCCAGTGAACCGTGAACAGCTCCGGCAGCGCCTGCTTCCGATTGCATTTAACGTACCACAAGTTTTTGACCCATGAGGTTTTTACGCCCAACCGCTGCCCAATCGTCCGCCAGTTCACCCATAACCGAAGACGGGGTGATGGGATAAATGGCTGCGGTATCTGAGAGGGCATAGGCTATATGCGTTGTTGCAGTATTGCCATCCATAGTTTTCATCTTTGCCATAACATGCTCCTTACATCTGATGCTCAACATCGTTTTCTTGTAACAAATGATTATATATTATGTTTTTACATTTTTCCACTGCAAAGCAAATGCAATAATGGAAAGGTGTAATATATAATCTAACCCCTAAAACACGTAATAGCACAAAACTGTTTGATTGAACAGTCTGTTTATCTTATTTTTATTAAAAAATAATCCATTAAGTATTTTAGCTACATACACATAGGTCGCTCAAATGTGGCAATTATGCCCCAAGTGTTTACGTTTCCTGCTTTTCACTAATCGCTGTTTTTGTAAAAAGCAAGGAAAAAAAACTATATTCTTTGAAATTTATCAGATTTTAAGAAATATTTCTTGCAAGTATTAATTCACTTGATTTTTATGTAAATTAAGGTATAAGCATTGCGTACGTCAGTTTTTAGAGGAAAAATTATTTGGCATTTAAAGTCGCTTTTGCCATACTAACTTAAAGCATCATATCGTTATCATTGAGTTTTTTATTATGAGTTCATCGCCATTATTCGTTGTCATAACACATATTGTAAAGCCGGAACACCGTGAGATTGTCTTACAGCATATAAAATCAAAAGTTTTAGCCGTTCGTCAACAAAGAGGGTGTACACAACTTTTAATTTTCGAAGATGCTAATGATCCCAATAAAATTATCGCATTTCAAACTTGGGAAAAGTCAGAACACTGGATTTCTCATTTACAATCGGAAGAGGCTCAAGAACTTACCGAGATGGTAAAATCATTCGAAGTAGGCTTTAGTATTGAAAAAATGACCTTGTGCAATATTTAACAGACTGTTTTTATTATAGAGATTCCCATGTCGTCACCTCAATTATCCGTTCTTATCAGAAGCGTTATAAAAGCTGAATATCGTAACCTTTTTATGCAAGCAATGGAAAGTAGCATTCCGGTCATACGCCAAATGGAAGGTTGCATCCAGTTGATTATGTATGAGAATGCGGACAAACCTAATAATTTTATAATTCTTGGAACTTGGGCATCAGAAGAACTTTGGCTTAAGCACTTGCAATCTAAAGTTGCCAAACAAGTTGTCCTGCTGGGTAACTCCATTACCACGGAATTTTCGATTCAAAAACTTATTTCAAGTAGCACATAAAACTATATTTTTATAACAATTTTAATTTCCTACATTTTATAAATAACAAGAAAACAGTACGCACCGTGAATTTTTAAATTTTTAGTAAATGAATCACAAGTATTAATTTACTTGCTTTTTATACAAATAAAGGTAATGGTCTCAGAGTTTGCCTTGAGCAAATAATAAAATCCGGAGAATATTTATGCCCATTAAAAATGATGATCAATTAGTCGTACATTATACAGGAACCCTTGCCGACGGAACTATCTTTGACTCTTCCCGTGGTCGTGAACCATTGGAATTTACCATGGGAAAAAGAATGCTCATCGAAGGTTTTGAAAAAGCTCTCATAGGCAAAGAAGTCGGTGATACCGTCACGGTAACCATTCCACCCGAAGAAGCTTATGGCGAATTGGATGAAGCCCTTATTTTTGAAGTGCCCATTTCAGAACTTCCCGAAGAAATCAAGCCTGAAATTGGAATGCAGCTTTCGCTTTCCAATGAAGAAGGTGATTTGAACGTGGAGGTTTGCAAAATAACCGATGATACCATTGCCCTCAATGCTAATCATCCTCTTGCCGGTCAACCCCTAACTTTTGAAATAGAAGTTATCTCTGTAAAATAAATATCTTTTTATTAG
>CAYJHV010000205.1:2278-3718 GCA_964369825.1 uncultured Desulfovibrionaceae bacterium
AAATTAATTTAGCGTGCCGGCCAGAAAGCACGTCCTTTTTTTAAGTGTACTCGTCCTAGGGGGAGGATGTGATCGGGATATGCTTTGGGGGCAAAATAAAGCCCACTCTCTCGACCGCAAAGCGTTGTTTGCCTGCTTTGACCTTGCAAAAGTGCACGAATATCTTCAATGTTTTCCAAAATAAGCGCAGTATTTTCCACTGTATGACTTTCTGTGGGCATGAGGCAACGACAGCGCTGGTGCAAACTGATATTCTGTCCCGTCACTTTACCCAATGCGCTCGCTTGCCACTGTAAGTCTGCCGGTAAGATGTCTAGGGCAGCTTGTGGGATGAAACGGGCTGTTTCGCCAAAAAGAGCTATCTTTCCCGTCGGTAAAAGGTCTTTGTCCGTGCATGGGTTTATGAGCATGGAAGATGGCAATTGGTGCCCACAAGTGAAAAGTTCTGAGTGTGCTTCAGTGTGCGTACAGGCAGAGAGCGGTTTGCGTAATTTAGCAATGTAAAAACCTTGTGCATTACTAAGTTTACCGTCAACTCGCAAGGTATTTGCCGCTAATTTTGCACCCGAAGTTGTTGCGCACGCTTCTTGCCACACAAAGCCGGGAAAAGGCGGCAGGTCAATAAGCTCAAAACCCAATTCTTTAGTGGCAAAATGTGCTTGATCTTCATTTTCTGCCACATTGGTGGTGCAGGTGGAATAGACCACGCAACCGCCGGGACGCAGAAGTTCCCATGCTTTACGCAGTAATTTTTGTTGTAAGGCAATGAGTGGCTTTACTTTTTCACCCTGCCAAAGTTTAAGTACCTGAGGATTTTTTTCTACCGTACCCCAGCCTGAGCAAGGGGGATCAAGTTGAATAAAATCCCAAGTATTTGGCAGCATAGGAAGTTTTTCACCGGCATAAGAGCAAGTGCCCACTTGCAGTACATTGAGGTTATGCATGTTGGCACGCAAGGTGGCAAGGCGAGCTTTTGAGGGTTCATTGCCAAGCACAAAGCCATTTTTACCCACAAGCTGCGCCAAAAATCCCGTTTTACTGCCGGGACTTGCACACATATCTAAAACAACGGCTGCATTTTCTCTTGGAGGAAGATGTTCCAAAAGAGCTAAGGGAGGTAGCATAGAAGAACGATCTTGAATGTAAATCAGTCCAAAAAATGCTGCCAAACTTGAGCCAAGCGGACGAGGTTCGTGGGTCAGGATGCGACAAAATGGTGAAAACTCTTCGGCAGAAAAAGTAAAATTTTCTGCTTGCAGCAAGGCTTCTACAAGAGGAATGTGTGCCGGTTCACAAACAAGGCGAAATGAACGTAACATATCAGTAAGTTTTATTCCAATTTTCAGTTTAAATTGCTCTAGTAGCTTGCTTTATTCAAAAATAGTTATATTTTTTCTTGTGGGGGTGTGGGGGAGGAGACCTTTTTTCAAAAAGATCCCT
>CAYJHV010000206.1:0-3709 GCA_964369825.1 uncultured Desulfovibrionaceae bacterium
TAATATTCATGATAAACCAGAAAATGCTCATATGAATGTGTGGGCTGTTATTCTTGCCGCCGGTTCAGGCACACGCTTAACCGCCCAAACACATGGTTTGCCAAAACAATTCTTGCAGTACAAAAATCTCCCTCTTTATATGCATTCAGCCTTGAATATGCGCTCTTATGCCAAGCTTCAAGGGCTTATCTTTGTCTTTCCCCAAGAATTTTTACTCCAAGAACAAACGTATCTTACACAACAAAACTTTGAACTTGGGCTGGAATTCAAAGTGGTAAGCGGTGGTTTACGTCGCCAAGACTCTGTCATGTGCGCTCTCTCCGCCCTACCCCCACAATGTACACATGTATTGGTACATGATGCCGCAAGACCCTTTGCTTCCGTGCATTTAATGCATAAAATTTGCTCAAAACTTAAAAATGGTGCACAAGGCGTTATTCCGGCACTGCCTGTGGTGGATACCATAAAAGAAATGAACCAAGACACAGTTGTTCAAACTTTGCCACGACACAAACTCTTTGCCGTGCAAACGCCACAAGGTTTTGTTCGTAAAATTTTAGAAGAATCTCATGTTAAAGTAAAACTTGAAGGTTTAGAAGTTACCGACGATGCCAGTGTGCTGGAACAATGCGGTTATACTGTACATATGGTGGAAGGTGAGGCAGAAAACATTAAAATTACCCATGCAGAAGATCTTATGAAATTAACAGATGCGACACATTCTCGCCCTTGCGCCGGTTTTGGCTATGACGTGCATCGCTTTGTCAAAAATAGCGACAGCACAAAAGCACGAGCATTGAAGCTTGGCGGCGTTCTCATGGACGGTGCTTGTATGGTGGAGGCTCATTCCGATGGAGATGTGTTATTACACGCTCTTATGGATGCCTTGCTGGGTGCGACAAGCCTTGGAGACATTGGTTTACATTTTCCGGACACTTCCGAAAATTTTGATAATGCCGATTCTGCCATGTTATTACAAGAAGTTTTGCGCCTTGTCCATGCCAAAGGATTGCATATACAACATGCGGATCTTACCATTATTACCCAAAAACCCAAAATAAATCCTCAAAGAAAAGCCATTCAGAAAAATGTGGCGCATTTGCTTGGCATTGAAGCCGATCATGTCAATGTGAAAGCAACTACGGAAGAAGGACTTGGGTTTACCGGAAATTTAGAAGGAATAAAAGCCACTGCGTTGGTAAGCGGAGTTATCATTAAACGTCAATATGAATAATGTAACATTCTCATTTTAGAAATTTTAGGAAATTTACTCAAAAAAATACCATAAATAAAAATGCCGAAAGGTTAATATATGCACAATCAAAGTAATATTCATCCCATAACATATGCTTGTCCTTGGTTAAAACATTATGATGCCGGCGTTGAGCCTCAAGTTGAAAACTTCACAGGACCTCTTTTCTCCCTTTTGGATCAAGCAGCAAAAACACATCCCACAAATTTGGCTTGTATTTTTCAAAATACCAAAATAAATTATCAACAACTCAAAGATAAAGCTGAAATCTTTGCTGCTTCCTTGCGCCTTATGGGCATCAATCATGGTGACAGAGTTGCCGTTATGCTGCCAAATGTCCCTCAAGCCATGATTGCTTTTTGGGGCATTATGAAAGCCGGCGCCATTGCTGTTATGATTAACCCCTTGTATATGGAAACGGAAATCATACATCACCTCCATGACTCCGGTGCCAAATGTCTCATATTACTTGATTTGCTGTGGCCTAAAATCAACCCCTTACGTTCACGTTTATCGGTTGAAAAATTTGTTGTTACCGGCATTGCCGATGCTTTGTCCTTTCCGCTCAATTATCTTTATATTTTTAAAGAAAAAAGAGATGCAAAACACATACATATAGACTATGACAAATCAATTATAGCATGGAAAAGTATGTTTTCGAATAAAGAGAAATACAGTGCACAAAATACCATAAATGAAAACAGCGTAGCCTTATTGCAATATACCGGCGGTACCACGGGAATACCCAAGGGGGTTATGCTCACGCATCAAAATATCGGCACCAATTGTCGACAAATTATCAGCATTATTCATGAAATAGCCAGGCAAAAACATACATTTGTGGCTATTCTCCCCTTCTTTCATGTCTATGGACTTTCAGTGGGGCTCATCATTCCGACAGCTCTCAAGGCTTGTGTTTTGCCTTTGCCTCGTTATGTTCCTCAAGATGTTTTAAAACTCATTAAGAAACACAAACCCACCATCTTACCCGGAGCCCCTGCCATCTATGTGTCACTTATGCAACAGAAAAATATCGCAACCTATAATTTGCGCAGCATAAAATTATGTATTTCCGGTTCGGCACCTTTGCCGGAAGAGCATTATCGTCGCTTCCAAGAACTTACAGGAGCAAATATTATCGAAGGCTACGGACTGACCGAAGCTTCTCCCATAACACATATCAGCCCCGTCACCGCCGATAAACATAAAATTGGTTCCATAGGTTTGCCCATACCGAGTACCGAAGCTCGTATTGTGGACATGGAAGGAGGATCATTGACTTTGCCGGCAGGCAAATTAGGTGAATTGGTCATTCGAGGTCCTCAAGTTATGGTGGGTTATTGGAATCGCCCCGATGCCACTGCCTCAGCTTTGCGCAATGGCTGGCTATATACCGGAGACCTTGCCACCATGGACGAGGACGGCTTTTTTCATATTATGGACCGTAAAAAAGATATGATTATTGTCATGGGTTACAATGTATACCCTCGTGAAATTGATGAGGTTTTACTGGAACATCCGCATATTTTAGACGCCGTTGCCGTAGGTATTCCCGATGCACAACGCGGTGAAGTTATTAAAGCCTATATAGTGCTTATGCCCGATAAAAAATTAAATCGTGCCGAAGTTATTGCATGGTGTCGTACCAAGCTTGCCAATTATAAAGTACCGCGTATGGTGGAATTTCGAGAATCCTTACCCAAAACCATAGTGGGAAAAGTTTTGCGTCGTATGTTACGAGAAGAAGAAATACAAAAAAATAACAAAGACAATTCGAAACTTTCAGAAAATCCAAGCGATACCCCGGAAATCTCCAAGGATGAAAAAATCATCAACCATAAAAAAGATGAAGCTATAAAAGAATATTCGCAAAAAGAAGAAAATATAGTAGACGATAATAACAAGGATAGCAAAGAATGCGCCTCTTAATACAAAGGGTACACAGTGCCGGCGTTGTGGTAGATAAAAAAGAAATCGCTGCCATTGATGCGGGACTTTTGGTTTTTGTGGGTTTTGGAAACAAAGATCACATGCATTTGCCCCAAAGTAAAACATGGCATTCCATCATTGACAAATTATTGCATTTACGCATTTTTCCGGGAAATACCCCTGAAACAGCGCATAAATTTCAAACAGATGTGTGTGATTATGGCGGAAAAATACTGCTTGTGTCGCAATTTACGCTCTATGCCAACTGTAAACAAGGACGCAGACCGGATTTTTTACAATCTACCCCTCCCCATATTGCCGAAAAACTCTTTACTCACTTTGTAAAAGATGTACAAAGCGCCCTACCCCAACGAGTTTTCGCCGGTATTTTTGGCGCAAACATGGACATATCGCTTGTAAATTTCGGACCGGTTACCATTATGCTGGACAGCGAAGAACTATACCCCCACAACTAGTACCTTGCTTCGTCCAAAAATTAAGGAAAAGCTGATTAAATAGAATTACAGA
>CAYJHV010000207.1:0-3689 GCA_964369825.1 uncultured Desulfovibrionaceae bacterium
TCAATACGACGATTAGTAGTGAAAAAATCAAATAATTTTTTTTTGAGCATAATCATTCCCCACAAAATAACATAAAAAAGCTCTATACAATTATTTTAAAATATGATTTTGCTGTTAAAATTTTAAAATTACTCACAACAGCAAAACAAGGTGTACAGAGCAAAAGGCATAAAAATCAATGGTGTTACTCTCGGTTTGCGTAAGCAAAGGAGTGCAAAGCGTTCCCGTTAGCAATTTTTTGAGCTTTACAGGAATGGAGATCAACGCAAAGCTCCGCCTATTCTTGATTTTTGGTCGCATTAACTTCGTTAACGCTCCATAAGATCTCATCTGTGCAATGAAATGCGCAGAGGTCTTAAAAAATCTTGCCTCTGTATTTCACATTTTTACGTAATGCGCAACAGTAACTTTAAAAGTAATTATAATTTTCCGAAAATTATAATGCAAAAAGCTATGTAAATATCTTTTTTAACAAAAGTTTGAAGGTATCACACAATTCAAATTCTTATTAAATAACTTTATCGCTTTTGCAATATTTCAACTTTGATTCATAAATTTGAAGTAGAAGAGACATGCTTACTTCGACGCTTAATCGTGCAAGTAAATTGCACTTTCAACTTGAATCTAAGTTATGAAAAAACATATTTTTTATTTACTTTGTTCATAAATAATGATTTAATATTCAACTATAACCAAGATTTAAATCGAAATAACCTGTTGAGGTAGAAATGTTCACAAAAATTCATATGGAAACTTGGAACAGAAGATTTATTTATGCTGAGTTAAGTCACAATGAGCCACTATTCTTTAGCCTCACTGCCAATGTGGATATTTCTTTATTCATGAAAAAAATTCGAAGAAATGCAGCGAAATTTTTCCCAAACCTTTTATTTGGCATAAGCTTCATTTTAAATGAACATCAAGAATTTAAGATGGGACTCAACGAAACCGGAGAGCTTGGATTTTACGATGCTATTCATCCATGCCATGTGCTTTTTCATGCAGAAGAAGAAATTATTTCTCTATGTTATACAGAATTCAATCCTGACCCACATATTTTTTTCGAAAATTATTCCCAAGACTTGGCAAAATATGCTCATAAACCTTTCGACCCCAAACCACTAAACAGAAAAAACATTTTTCATATTTCCAATGTGCCGTGGCTGTCATTTACCTCCGTCACTTTACGAGGAAAAAATCATTACACACAATTAACCCCGCTTTTTACTCTTGGTAAGTATTTTGAAGACCATGGGAAGCTTCTTTTACCCATTGCCATACATGCCAACCATGCGGTTGTAGATGGATTTCACGTGGCACGCTTTTATAGTGAATTGCAATTATGGCTTGACAGCCCATAAACTGCAATATGCACGCATAAATCTCATTTAATAATAATTACTATTCATTTCTGAGGCTTCGTTGCATAAGCTTGGCGGCACAAGCTTGAGGAGAAAGATCCGCATATAAAATTTCATAAACAGCTTGAGCTATGGGCGCATTGACAGCATGTTTCTTTGCCAAATTATAAACAGCTTCGGTGGTTTTTACTCCTTCTGCCACCATCCCCAGACTTTGTACTATGTATGCGAGTTTTTCCCCTTGCCCCAGACGTAAGCCCACCTGCCTGTTACGTGAAAGATTGCCATTGGCAGTCAAAGTAAGGTCTCCAAGCCCGGAAAGTCCCATGAAAGTACCGGCATTTGCCCCCGCAGCAAGCCCAAGTCGACTCATTTCTGCCAAAGAACGTGTGATAAGTGCCGCACGGGTATTATGCCCAAATCCAAGCCCGTCGCACAAGCCAACGGCAATGGCCATGACATTTTTAAGCGCACCACCTAGCTCCACTCCAAGCACATCTGTACAAGAATAACATCGAAAGTAAGGGGTTGCAAAAACTTCACGAAGTTTTTCGGCAAGCTTTATTTCTTCGCAGCCCAATACCACCGCCGTCGGCATGGATTGCATAACTTCTTCGGCAAAGGAAGGTCCGGAAATAATAGCATATTGTGGGTAAATGTCTTGAAGTTCTTCGTAAACCACCATGCGCATATTTTTTCCGCTGGCACTTTCGATACCTTTTGAAGAGTTCACTAATATGCAGTTTTTAGGTAAATAATCCTTTATATTGCCTAAAAAAGAGCGTAAATTTTGTGTTGGGACGGCAAGCACAAACAAATCGTATGCGGCAAGCTTTGCGGGGTTAATGGTAGCAATAATATTTTTATGTATGAGATATTGTGTGAGATATCTTGGGTTTCTATGCTCATTATTTATGGTATGGGCTACATCTTCGTGACGTACAAAAAGACATACCTCATGCCCTGCATCTGCCAATACGTGCGCAAGCGCCGTTCCCCATGAACCACCGCCCAAAACAGCCACGCGCAGACATTTTTTTGTAAAAAAATTATCCATTATTTTAAAACCTTTGGATTTTATCATTTCTAAATTTTTGAAAAATACTTCAGTGCAATTTCTTTGGCAGAACTTACGCCACCTTGTGCATCATTTACGTAAAATGCAAAATATTTTCGAGTATTATCTTTTTCCGTAAAGCCTACAAACCAGCTTTTTCCACGCATATTGGAGCCTGTTTTAGCATACATGTTCGTTTTTTGTGCCGCAAGTGCCGAACTTTGCTTTTCAAAATTTCGCTCCTGACGCATAATATCTTTTAAAATGGCCATATGTTTTTTATCAATTTTCGTTTTATTTTCAAATATATCAGAAATTACTCGTACTTGCTCCAAAGGAGAGATTTTTAAAGATGAACTGAGCCAAAAACCATTCAATTCTTTTTTTGCATTACTCCCATTACCCTGCCACTGACTCAAATCTTCATTGCCATAAGCAATTTTTTTGAGAAATTGTGTTACTTTTTCTTGCGGTATGGCGTACACTACTTGATGAAAATACCATACGCAAGAAAATTGAAAGGCTTCTGCCAAAGTTACATTTTTATTCCAAGCATCAAGCCAATATTTACTGCCATTATAATGCATCTGACTGTTTTGATTTTTAATGACTCCATTTTCCAAACCCATAAGCGTAGCCATTATCTTAAAGGTGGATTGCGGTGCATCCTTTATAACTGATTGTTTTTCATTATAAATTTCAATAATATTTTTATTTGGATCATAAAAAACCGCACTTCCGTTCAATCCTTGAAAAATACCTTCAAGATTTATGGACTTTTGCTTTATTGTGCTAAAATCTGCCGCCTGCAAGAAGGATACTTTCATAAAATTTAAGACACATAAAACAAGTAAGAATCGTAAAAATAATTTCATTTTTTCTCCAAAAACATTTTTTATAAGTAAAATTCATATATATGAGCAAAAAAATTGTAAAAAAAAACATTGATTTTTCCACAGGAACCGTATATATGATTTTTTCTTAATTAACGCAAGAGGGGGTGATTTCCTTGCCAGGAGTATTCCTTACCGAAGACGATTACAATTTCGACATTGCTTTACGCCGTTTCAAAAAACAGGTGGAAAAGGCCGGTGTGCTTTCAGAAATGAAAAAACGTCAGCATTATGAAAAACCTAGCGTAATGCGCAAGAAGAAAAAGGCCGCTGCCAGAAAGCGTCTTATGAAAAAAATTAGAAAGATGAACATGGGTTAATTATAACACATTATATTTTTTTGATTAGAATCATTTCACCAATATCCCTCATTTAATT
>CAYJHV010000208.1:0-3683 GCA_964369825.1 uncultured Desulfovibrionaceae bacterium
TAGGCGGAGCTTTGCTTCGCCGTTAAGTGATTGATTTTCGTGCCTTTACCTCTGTACACACTTTTTTTGTGCGTAGATACAAAATCATATTTTGCACATAAAACTATACAAGAAAACAATTGTACAGAGGTCTTAGTATAGCAATTTCACTTTTTCTTGACACCTACCTACAATAAATTAATCACGTTCCTAAAAATCACAAAACAAATCGAAAAGATAAAAAATCTCTTGACTTCAAGAGCGGTACTATACAATGTTTTACGGTACCCAAAAATCAAGCTCGGCGGACATAAATTTATGCTCAATAAGAAATATAAACACAATACAATAATTTTTTTCATATTTTGCTTTTTCTCTTGTTTAACACTTCATAGCCTTGCGTTCAGTGCCACTCCCCAAAATTCCGGAAATACAGAAACTTTACCGGGAATAGAAATAACCCCGCAGCAGATGCAAAAGTATTTTCCGGCTCCGCTTAAAGGTGATGCCAAGACTATTCCGCTTGTGCCAAGTATTGTTCCGTTAACGCCTATATCGCCACAAAGTAAAAAAAATGCGCCTTCATCTCCTGTACCTATTATCCCCAATCTACGGCAACCAAAGGAAGAAAATCAACCAAAACAAGATTTTATTCCGAGCATTCCACAGACACATGAAAACTTTCTTGATTTCTCCAAACCAAAAACAAGCATTTTACCGGCACAAAGGCAAACTTTGTCACATCCAAAGCATCTTCCTCTCACCCCCACAGGTAATGTCGAAAGTATGGGCTTGCCTACGCCTCCTTCCTCTGTGGACAATTCACAAACACAAAATACCAATCAGACCTTAAATACATTTGGGCAGAGCACAACAGGTTTGCCCAAGGAATTACCAAGTCTTGAAATAATGCTTGGGCAAATGATCATGGCAGGTTTTACCGGCACTGTTCTTGAGAGCAATGCTCCCATTTTAACTTTGATTAAGACCGGAAAAGTTGGCGGCGTTTTTTTGCAAGCCATTGCGCATAAAGACAATACTGCCAATGCGCAAACTCCCAATCCCCATGCTCCCTTGGCCATGCAGCAAGGTGGTCAAACTTCATTTCAAAATAGTCTTCTTGCGCAAAGTATAAATTCCATGAAAATTCCTCTTGGGCAGCAAGGCAATATTCTTTCTCCCACGCAATTGCGTATGCTCATAGCCAGCTTGCAACATGCTGTGCCTCAAAATGCTTCACCACTTTTTGTGGCAGTGGAGCAAGAAGGAGGTGCTGTGCAAAGTCTACGCAAAGACTTGGGATTTGAAGGTCTTGCAGCAGCAGCATATTTGGGGCAAGGTAGTGCGGAAAAAACAGAGATTGCTGCTCGCAGGGCAGGTCTTGAAATGGCAGGTCTTGGTATAAATTTTGTTTTGGGGCCGGCAGGCGATGTAAATGTTAATCCATTAAGCGAAAGCATAGGTCAACGTTTTCGATCCTTTGGTATCAATGAGCAATTGGTGGCGGCGCATGTTTTGGCTTTTGGCAAGGGACTGCTTGCCACAAAAGTTTTGCCTTGCATACGCAACTTTCCCGGCACAGGTTCGGTGGTACGAGGTTTTCTTGCTGCTCCCACCGCTTTCGTTACGCAGGAAGGCACACAAAATTTTATGCAAAGTATTCCGGATATGGTGGGTTCTTGGCAGGAACGAGAACTTTTTCCCTATAAGCAGGATATTAATTATGCCGTACAACCGGCTTTAATATATCATCGAGGTCTTGATGCCCTGCGCCCTGCTCCACTTTCAGCCAATATATTGCAAACCATTTTACGTGAGCGTTTGGGATTTCAAGGTATTATCCTTTCTCAAGATTTACGTACCATGCAAGCATTTTTTTCCTTGGAAGACAGCATATTGCAAGCTATACAAGCAGGTACAGACATTTTACTCATCACCGAACCGGCAGCAAGTATTGCCAATCCATCTCCTTTGCAAGGCTTTGGTCCTCTTGGCGAATCAAATATCATCACCGAAATTTTAGGCTCCGGCACCACAGAAAACAATCTTGCTTCATCAGAACAGCTCAGTAAAAAGCTTTTGCAACAAAGCCTTGGCAAAGTTTTGCCGGGAGCCTTTCAAGCTGATGTTCGTGCCACCCCCACAACAGGTCTTGCCAACGAAGCAACAAAGGTTTATGATATCTTGCTACGGTTGGTAAAAAATGGTACCATTTCCACCGAACGCATTGTTCAATCTTGGCAACGCATACAACAAGCAAAAAAACAAATGGAATTATAATATGTCTTTACTACACTGCGCCCATTGCAAACAAACTATTTCTGCCACCCACAAAAAATGTCCGCATTGCGGTGAAAACATATCTTTTTGGGGAAATGTTAAAGCCGGTATCGAAAATAATGGCTACTATCAAATCATTTTTGCTTTAAGTCTAATTTTTTTCATGGGTTGCGCTTGGTATTTTCGTGCTCTTACCGGATCACGGTGGACACTTTTTGTCATGATGTTTTTGTGCGCCCACTTTGTACCATGGCTATTAAAACTTGCATATAAAAATGCTGCTCCTGAGGATACGGAACACGCAGAGCAAGTTGAAAGCAAAAAAACAGATTATGGACATAAAGCGCAAGAAAAATAAGGATTTCCTATGCAAAGGCGTGATCTTTTAAAAATTCTGGCAAGCATACCTTTTGCGGCTATAGGTAATACACTTTTGGGAACCACGGCATATGGTGCTCAAAATAGCGGACAGCAGTATGATCGCTATGTGGATCACATTCCTGCCATTCCAATTTTAGCTTTTTATCGTGTAGAAGACACCCCACGCTTTCCTGAGGATATTTCTCCGCAGCAATTGGCAGCACTCTTTGCACATATCTGGAGTCAAGGCTTTAGACCGGTAAATATGAGCGATATTCTCCTCAATAGAGTAGATTCCGTGGTACCGGCCGGCTTTAAGCCCATTGGCATTACCAGCGACGGTGCTCATGCCAGCATGATTTTTTCCACAACAACGGCACCTAAAGGCAGTGACAGAGGTCCGCTTAAAAATACTCATTCCTTTGTGGAAATCTTTGTGGCTTCCTTGCAAAATGTTATTATGCCCCGTGCCACATTTTTCCTAAGTATACCTAAAGGACGTAAACACAATACATATTTTGGTTCAGTAATGCAACTTAAGGATATTATGGATGTGATGCAAGTAATGCCCGATGTGGAATTTGCCTATCAAAGTAAATTCTACAATTCTCTTGGAGGACTGAGCGGAGCACGCTTAAAAGAAGTGGTGGAATTTCAAATGGAAGATTTTCAACGCCTTGGAGTTTTTAATAAAATTTCTCGAATCATTGCTTATCCTTACAGCAGCAAGCCTCAAGAAGCCGGTATGATGGCCTTACGAGATTTGCAATTTTTAGGCGGAACCCTCACTTATCCGGGAGTGGGCGAGGCTCATCACAAAACCGTACCTCAATGCCTCTACGACGGAAAACTCATGACCAATGCTTTTCTCATTCCCCGTGTGGCCATAGGTTCTCATACCTACGCTCCCGGCACGCAACCGGTGAAAAATCCTCCCATTGATCCCATTGAAGACTTTGCCAAAGATGTAATACGTGCTATCCCAAGACCTTATGTAAGTAAAGGAGCTTAAAATAATGATATTTTTTCTGGGGGAAAACCTTTTGTGAACAAAAGGTTCTTCC
>CAYJHV010000209.1:0-3669 GCA_964369825.1 uncultured Desulfovibrionaceae bacterium
TGCATACCATTAACCCCTTACTTGCGCAGGCAGATATTTGGGTAGAAGCTTTGGACGATGCCGGCAGTAAAAGATTGTTTGTGGAAGAAGCTATGGTTAAGGGTTGTTTTACTGTAAGTGCGTCGGGCATAGCGGGTTATGGTGGTTTACCCATGCAGAGCAGAAATTTTGGTAAACATTTGGTGATTGTAGGTGATTTTACCAGCGATATTAATTTTGCGCCGCCATTGGCACCGCGCGTTATGCAGGCAGCTGCCATGCAGGCAGATGCGGTGCTTACTCATATTTTAAAAATGTATTAAGTGGAGTATAGATATGCAATTAAAAAATAAACATTTTTTAAAATTGTTAGATTTTGAAAAGGAAGAAATAGCCTATTTATTGCGCTTATCTGCGCATTTAAAAGCTGCCAAAAAAAGCGGCAATGAAGAGCAATTTTTGAAGAGAAAAAATATTGTTTTGCTCTTTGAAAAAGATTCCACCAGAACACGCTGCGCCTTTGAAGTGGCAGCCAGCGATCAGGGAGCTTTTACAACTTATTTGGGACCTTCCGGTTCTCAAATTGGTAAAAAAGAATCCATGGCAGATACGGCAAGAGTTTTAAGTCGTATGTATGATGCCATTGAGTACCGTGGTTTTGGTCAAGAAATTGTGGAAACTTTGGCAAAATTTTCTTCGGTTCCCGTATATAATGGTCTCACCGATGAATTTCATCCCACGCAAGTTTTGGCAGATTTTTTGACCATGCAAGAACATTGCAGTAAACCGTTGGAGCAAATAAGATTTGCCTACCTTGGGGATGCTCGCTTCAATATGGGCAATTCTCTTATGATTGGTGCGGCAAAGATGGGTATGGACTTTCGTGCCATTTCTCCCCAAGATTTACAGCCTTCTGCCCATATGCTGCAAGTGGCTAAAGGTATTGCGGAAAAATCCGGCGCAAAAATCAGCGTGACCGCCGATGTGGCCGAAGGTGTTGCCGGCTGTGATTTTTTGTATACCGATGTTTGGGTATCCATGGGAGAGCCGCAAAATGTGTGGGAAGAACGCATAAAGCAGCTTAAAGATTATCAAGTAACCCAAAAGACCATGCAACTTACCGGGAACCCCCATTGTAAATTTTTGCATTGTTTGCCGGCGTTTCATAACAGAGACACCACAATCGGTCAGGAGTTGTATGAAATGTATGGTATTGAGGCCATGGAAGTGGATGATTCGGTGTTTGAATCACCTGCCAATGTGGCTTTTGACGAAGCAGAAAATCGCTTGCATACCATTAAAGCGGTGATGGTTGCCACTTTGTCTGACCATGCGCCCAATGTATAAAATTTAGCTACATTGCTTAATAAAGGGAAAATCACAGCAAAAACATTTTTTACGCACTAAAAACACATATTTCAGTGATTGACAATGTTTGTTGTTGAAATAATGGCAATGGCTTTTTTTGCGTTGTTTTATTGTCTTTTTGCGCTTGCCTTTAGATGTTTTCTAAGCTATGATTAAAAAGTTGATTTAAATAGTAATTGGTGAATTTTTTTCCTCAATAATAAGGAAAGGACTTAGTAATCTAAAACCGAAGAATGGAAGGAGATTTCCATGCGTAAAGTGTTATTATTGGCTCTTGTAATGTGTTTTATGAGTGCAAGCGTAGCTCTTGCAGAAGTAAAACTTGGTGTCATTGATATGCAAGTGATAGCCTCTGAAAGTGACCCTGCCAAAGAAGCCAAACAACAAATGGAAAAGAAGTACGGTGCTCAAAAGAAAAAATTAGACGCCGAAGCTAAAAGTTTACAAAAGAAAATGGAAGATTTGCAAAAAAAACCCACAGAAAAGAAGCAAGTGGAATTTGTAAAACTCAAGCGTAAATTTGATGAACAACAATATACCTATGCACGCAATGTGGAAAAAGACCAAGTGAAAATTCGTCAAGAAATGGTTACTTTGGTTTTTAAAGCTGCTTATGATATAGCGCAAGAAAAAGGTCTTAATTTTGTGGTAGATGTTAATTCCGGCGGCGTTCTTTACGCTGAAAAAAGCATGGATTTGACCTCGGAAGTTTTAAGACATGTGAACAAGCTTTGGAAAGATGGTGCGAAAGCTCAAACCAACAAAGAAGCTCCAAAAGATAGTACTAAAAAGTAATATAAATAGCCAAATAATAGCTTAATAGCCCGTTGAAAAAGTCGATTTTAGGCAGGCTGTTCAAAAATAGTAAGATGCTAGGAAGCGAAAAAAGTCAAGATGCGCAGTGTATTAGACATACATAAGCAGTTTGACTTTTTTACGCTGACGACGCAGATTGCTGTTTTTCAACAGTCTGTTTAGCCCTCTGTCTTTTAATAAAAGATAGAGGGCTTAAATGTATTAAAATCAAGGAAAAATCATGGATTTACAGAAAATTCTTTCCGTTTTGCCGCATCGCTATCCTTTCTTGCTGGTGGATAGAGTGGTGGAACTTGTTCCAAATTCATACATAAAAGCGTATAAAAATGTTACCATTAACGAGCCTTTCTTCCAAGGCCATTTCCCGGGCTTACCTATTATGCCGGGGGTACTCATTCTTGAAGCCCTAGCTCAAGCCGGCGGGCTTTTATGTACTGCCGAGTTGGAAGACACTTCCTCAAAGATATTTTTATTTACCGGTCTTGATAAAGTAAAGTTTCGTAAACAAGTTGTCCCCGGCGACAGACTAGATTTAGAATGCTCCAATCCTCGTATGAAATTAAATCTTTGTAAGATGGAAGGAAGAGCCTATGTGGATGGAAAATTGGTTGCCGAAGCTTTAATTACCGCCGCCGTCAGCGACCGTCCAACGCAAGCATAAGTTTTTATTTACATATATTTTTTCTTGCGTATAAACAATTCACTGTTATTTAAATTTTTATAAATTATTAAGGAGTAATTCCATGTCTCAAGTACAAGCTCTTGATTTAAGTCTTGATTATAAAGTGGCAGACATAAGTTTGGCTGATTTTGGCAAAAAAGAAATGCAGCTTTCCGAACGTGAAGTTCCGGGTCTTATGCAATGCATTGCCAAATATGGCGAAAGTAAACCCCTGCAAGGATTGAAGGTAACCGGTTCTTTGCATATGACCATTCAAACGGCCATGCTTATCCAAACTTTACACGCTCTTGGTGCAGATATTCGCTGGGCTTCCTGCAATATTTTTTCTACCCAAGACCATGCCGCCGCTGCCATTGCCGAGCTTGGCTATGCCAAAGTTTTTGCATGGAAAGGTGAAAGCCTCGAAGAGTATTGGTGGTGCACAGAAATGGCGCTTACTTGGCCTGATGGCACAGGTCCCGATCTTATTGTGGATGACGGAGGAGATGTTACGTTAATGGTACACAAAGGTGTGGAAGTGGAAAAAGATCCCTCACTTTTGGAAAAAAAATATGACAATAAAGAGTTTCAAGTGGTCATGAATCGCTTGGCAGCGTCATATGCTCAAGATAAAGAGCGTTTTCAGCGAATTGCCGCAAAAATCAAAGGTGTTTCCGAAGAAACTACCACCGGCGTCCATCGTCTATATCAACTAGCCGATGAAGGTAAATTGCTTTTCCCTGCCATTAATGTAAATGATGCCGTTACCAAATCTAAATTTGATAATTTGTATGGTTGCCGTGAATCCTTAGCCGACGGCATTAAGCGTGCCACAGATATTATGA
>CAYJHV010000210.1:0-3656 GCA_964369825.1 uncultured Desulfovibrionaceae bacterium
TTCAGGCGCAATAAAATATCGCCGCTGGGCGCATTGACCCTGCCGCCGCCTTGTTGAATGGCACCGCTGCCAATGGCCTTGGCAACATCTTCCATGGTCAGACCATAACGGCGCAAAGTATCTTGTTTTACCTCCACCCAAACTTCATGGTCCTGTACACCTTCCAACTCCACTTGAGTAATGGCAGGGTCATTGATGAGCTCTTCTTTGAGCAATTCTCCCCAATAACGCAAAGAGCTGGCATCCACATTGCCGGCAAGCACCAATTCAATGGCATCTCGACGAGATGATGCCAAAGATACCACCGGCCGCTCAGCCTCCACGGGGAAGGTGGTAATTCTGTCCACAGCCGCTTTCACATCCTGTAAAAGTACATTGGGATCCACATCATCGGCACCTTCGATGACCACCGACGCCGATCCAGTGGTGATGGTTGCGGTGGTTTCTTCCACACCGTCAAGACCTTGCACAGCTTCTTCAATGGCTTGCGCCACGGATTTTTCCATTTCTTCGGGAGTTGCGCCGCTCACGGTTACCGAAACGGTGACCAAGGTCAGTTCAAAATAGGGAAAAACCTCACGCCGTACTTGTGATGCCACCAAGATGCCGCCAATCATAAGAATGACCATGAGCAAGTTGGCTGCAACGGGATTGTTGGCCATCCACCCTATGGAACCTTTCATGTATTCCGGGGTATCATTTTTTTCTTCTGAAGGAAGTTTTTGCTTATCGCTCATTATTGCTTCCTCCGGTACTGTCGTCATTATTTAAAGTCGCAGCTTTATTGTCATCTTTGACTGCATTTTGTTCGGGAGCTTTTTCGGCATTTTTTACGTTTGGATTTTCGGAAATATTATCGGTTTTTGCCGGTTTATCCGAGTTTTCCCCTTTACCTTGCGGTTTTTGCATTTTTTCCACTCGTGTCCGCACAGGCATACCGTTAATGGGTGCGCCCAGCGGCGAAGTAATAACTGCTTCTCCTGCTTCCAAACCCTTACCCACCAAGACAGAATCCGTATCTTTCCAAAGCACTTCCACTTTACGAATATCAAGGATTTCTTTGTTGTCGGTACCTTTTTTTACCACCCAAATATTATCGCCGCCACGCAAGGTAATGCGTGGTAATTCAATGACATTTGGCAATGTACCTGCCTGTAATTCCACACGCACTTGATCGCCCAAAAGCAAGGGGGCTTCGTCGCTTTCAAGAGCAAGAGGATCTTTGATTTCAATAAGTACCCTTCCCATGCGTGTAGTGGCGTCAAGGCTGGCAATGCTATGGCGTACATAGCCTTCACGTACCGCTCCTGTGGTGGTAGTTATTTTTACCTTTGTATTATTAAAGGTATCCATGCCAAGCCCTTGTAATTTATCCAGTGGAATGGCGGCTTCAATGTGATAGGTATCGGTACCTACCAAGGTGGCCACGCTGTCTGAGGGTGAAGCCTGACTGCCCATGGATACATTGCGTGCCGTGACCAAGGCATTATAAGGTACTAAAACCTTTGTGCGTTCCAAATTAAGTTTGGCTTGTTTCACATCTACTTCTGCCGCTTGTAAGGTGGCCTTTGCCTGTGCCAATTGCGGTTGACGCAAAGCTAAGGGCGTGGTTTTGACCGAACCGTACGCCGTGCGATTTAATTGTGCAATTTCGGTACGTGCCACCCTTTGTTGCCCCATTTCAAGGCTATAATCAGCTTCGGCCTTGGCGAGCATACTTTCCATGGAAGCCAATGCATTCACATAGTCATCGTCATCAAGGCGCAAAAGTAAATTTCCTTTTTGTACCAAGCCGCCCACATTGAAATTGGGACCAAGCTCTTCCACTTGACCGGAAACACGCACTCTGACCACCGTTTCTTGATCGGCAAGCACTGTCCCAAGAGCTTCTACGTCTAAAGGTGCAGTATCTCTTTTGGTAATGACCGTGGTTACCAGCGGACTACTTACCGGAGGACGTACTCTTTTGGTTGTAGGTTTTGTATACATTAAATATGCCGCTGCCGCAACGCCGAGAGCTAAGCAGAGGAAAACCATTAACACTGTAAAAGCTGTATTTTTTTTCTGAGTACTCATGATAAATACCTTCGTTTATTGCATGTTGGCAGGAATTTCAATGCCTTTTGGGAATGTCAAAGAACCAAGCCTGCGGTAAAGACCGATACGTGCTCTCACAAGCGTTGTTCTTTGCTTGGCTATGGTACGCTCAAGGCTTTGGACATTCTTTAACTCTGTAATATAATTTAAGAAAGAATTTGCGCCTTCGAGGTAGCTGTTACGTGCTTCAACCATGGCAGCCTTGGCAAAAGTATATTGTTTCAATAAAAGGCGTAGTTTATCGTGTTCACCTTTGTCGGTGGCCAAGGCATCGTCCACTTCTTGAATGGCAGTGGCCACCAATTTGGCATAGGTTTGAATGTCAATGTCGCTTTGGGCTTTTACACGAGCTTCTTCTGCTGCCAAAGCGCCGCCGTCAAAAATGGGCATGGTCAAAGAAGCGATGAGCGATGCTACCCAATTGCTGAAAAGTAATGATGTTTCAGCGGCTTGAAATACTATGTTGGCATTCAAACTCAAGGAAGGATAGCGATTGGCATGGGCTGCGGAAACGTCCCAATCTGCTGCCGCAAGCCTTGCCCAAGCCGCCGCTATGTCCGGTCTTGCATCTAACAGTTGTACGGGCAGACCGGGTGAGGGCATGGCAGTAAGCCTTGGCAGTTTTGCTTTTTCATTCAGGCTCATACCGCCGCCGGGAAGGGTGCCTTGTAAGATGGCAAGTTGATTACGCAAAATGGCTGCATTTTGGTCAAGAGTAGGTACTTCTGCTTCCACCGAAGCAAGCAATTCTTTTTGTTGTAAAACCTCAAGACTGGTACCAAGTCCGTTATTAAAACGTACCGTTTGTAATTCCACAAGGTCTTTGTTGACTGTGATTTGTTCTTTTAAAACAGCCAATTCTCTTCTGTTACCCAGCAGAGATGCCCAGACATCGGCAACTTCTGCGGCAACAGTCATGGCAGCACTTTGCACATCGTAGGCCGAAGCCTTGGTGCGTAAAACTTCTGCTTTTTGTGTTGAATTTACTCGTCCCCATAAATCAATTTCATAAGATGCGGCAAGTCCGAGGTCATAGGTTTCACTTAAAAATTCTTGACGTAAACCCCCTTCTACCATTTGCGTCGACGTGCGTTTATTTCCGCCGGAAATATCAAAGTTAATAGTCGGAAAAAAACTTGCGCCTGCCCTGCGAGCCACGGCTTTGCTTTGACGTAAGCGAGCAAAAGCAGTAAGTATGTCAAAGTTAGTGCTCAAAGATTTCTTAATTAAAGTATTTAATTCTATACTATTGAAGTTTTCCCACCAAGGATTCTTGGCTTGCTCTACCTGTCCTGACGAATGTACGGCAGGTGCCACATAACCTTTGGGATTGCCTTTGATGGAGGGTACAGCTTTAGTGGGAGCAGATGGATAGGCATTTGGCATGGGAGCCGGCAAAGTTTTTTGTGCAAGACGCTGTTCCGGAGCAAAGGGAGCACAGCTTGTCAAAAGCAGACAAGTTGCCAGACAAGTGCTGATGTAAGGGACATAAAATGATTTTTTCCATATATAATTCATAACAATCCTTTCAATTATGACTGTTTTAGTGTTAAAGGTTT
>CAYJHV010000211.1:0-3648 GCA_964369825.1 uncultured Desulfovibrionaceae bacterium
CTAGTGATTCTTATCGCAAAACGATGGTTTTAAGATAAGTTTACCGCTCTGAGAATTGGTCTCAAAGCGGTAAAAATTCCACTATAACCACAATATAGTGAAGGGTTGCCCCTTAAAAGGAGTGAGTGCACCACCACTTACTCCCTCTGCCCATACAATTAATCACGAAACAATCTCTTGTCAAGTTTTGCGTTAATTGCGTGTCGCATTTTTCACAAAAAACATGAGGCAATGCTCACTAAAATTTATAGAATTTTACAACCGTCTTCTGTGACCAGCGCCATAAATTCTCGGCGCACGCCGCCCCAATCCGGATAGTAGAGACCGGGTTCCACGGTAACCACCATACCGGGTTTTAAGATGGTGTGGCATCTTGGGTTAAGCGATGGTGCTTCGTGAGTTTCAAGACCAACTCCATGCCCCAGCCCGTGGGTAAATGCTTCTTCTACGCCTTCATCCACAAAAACTTGCCGAGCGCATTGGTAGATATCACTGCACTTTTGCCCGGGACGAATTTCAGCCAGCGCAGCTTCTTGAGCCGTGCGCACCAATTGTTGCGTGAGCATAAAATAATTGGGGGTATCGCTGCTACCTACCCAAAAGGTACGAGTTTGGTCAGAACAATAATCAGCAAGACGGCAACCCACGTCAATGAGTACCGGCGAATTATCAACAATTTTTGTTTCTCCCGGTATGGCGTGCGGTAAGGCGGCATTTGGTCCCACTGCCACAATGCTGCTAAAGGCAAGTTCCGACGCACCTCTTTCACGGAAGAACTTTTCGATGCCCCATGCCAGATCTGCTTCGCTGCGCCCAATGTGCAATTCAGTGTAAACCCATTCCATAAGCCTATGATTTAACTCACAAGATTTTTGCATAAGGAGTATTTCATGTTGATCTTTAATGATTCGCAATGATTCCACAAGATTTTGTGCCGAGGACAAAGAAACTTCTTTCCCCAATTGTGCATAAAATTCCGCTGAAATAATGGATTTTTCAACACCTATGCGTCCACCCACTTCTTTTTTTAATAATTTACCGATTTCAGTTGCGGCATTTTTTTTATAAATGAAAATTCTTTCCTCATCCCATAAACGCTTGGCTGCATCCAAATAGCGAGGATCGGTACATAGCCAGTCTTGACCGTCGGCGGTAATGATTAAGCGTCCGGCACTCTCGTTAAACTGCGGGTCATGCAATTCAAAGCCCGACAAATAAAATCTATTGGGTGCATGGCTGATAAGCAAAGCATCAAGCCCCGCTACATGCATTTTTTGGCGAAGTCTTTCGCGACGTTCTGAGTATATTTCGTTTTGCATAGTAATAATTCTTTTTAGTGTATAAATTTATGCCAATAGGTTGTAAACAGGACAAATCCAAGTTAATTATGGCGTATTAAATGATAAATTGCAAAGATTTTTTTAGTGGATTTTGCGAAGAAAATACACCATTGTTGTGACAACACTGATTGAACAATTTTCAATAGTTAACATCAAAATTATATTTAAAAATAATTGTGTAAAGCTCTTCATTGCAGTAATAATGTCGTGGTTGACAAGGTATGCAAAACGATAATATCTTGTGTTTTCGGCGTTATAATTTTAAAAGTATGCAATAAGATTTGTAGAGTCTTTATAAACCAACATTTATGGTGTGCATGTTGGCATATGGACTGATTATGTGACCATATGTTATCCTGTGAATTTCATTGATTGACTTCCTGAATAAGCTCTTCAGAACGTACACTTTTTGAACGGACTGCTGAGAAATGAATTTTCAACAGTCCGGTAGGTGTTAATGTGTTTTTTTACTTTAATTCTTTGAAAACTAAAGCAATTTATTTTATTTTGTCTTTTATCCTCTTGTTTTTGCTTCCTTACTTGAATGTCGCTTCTTGTTTTGCTGCAGAATTGTTTCAACCGGCATTTAAGACCATAGGCGTCTGGAATGAAAATCATTCTATTCGTGTGGATGTAAATGTTTGGTACCCCACACACAGTAAGCCAAATCGGGCAAAATATGGGGAGTGGAGCTTTGATGTGGTTCGCTTCGGACGTCCGGCAAAAGGACGTTTTCCTTTAATAATTTTATCTCATGATTCAGCTTCCACACGATTTTCATATCATGACACCGCTGCGCTTTTGGCTCGTTCCGGTTTTGTGGTCATGGCTCCGGATCACAAAAATGATAATTTACAGCGTATGTCACAACTTTTTACTTGGAAACAATTGGAAGACAGAATGCGTGATGTGCAAATTGTTATAAATATGAGTACAACGCATAAAGATGTACGCAATATGATTGATGCAAACCGAATTGGACTTTTGGGATTTGGTACCGGTGCAAGTGTCGCCTTATTATTTGGAGGTGCTAGAATTGATGTCAATGGTTTTGATGGCTATTGTCGTAAGGTACCACAATCAACCGCATATTGTAATGCGTGGGCGGCAAAGCATGTACACAAAATGTTGCAAGGACTTCCTCCGCTGGGAAGGAGTTTTGCTGAAAACCGCATTAAAGCCATTGTTGCTGTGGATCCAAAATATGATATGTTCTTTACCAAACAATCTTTGCTAACCCTTCACGAAAAGGTTATGCTGGTTGAGGCAGGAATTGATTTGAAAAAAAAAGCATGGGATACGCACAATATACGGGCTTTTTTTCCGCAAAACATACAATACAATATACTTGAGGGAATTGAATCACGGGATTTGATGGCGCCTTGTTCTCAAGAATTAAAAAAAGATTTACCTGATTTATGCGGAACAGCAACGGCAGATGTACGTGCGTCCATGTATAAAATTTTTAGCACAGAAATGCTTTCTTTTTTTATGAATATACTTGGGAAGGTATCTTAATCTATGCTCTGTGTTACAATTTCTGTACTACAATTAACATATTAAATATATAAAAGAAAAATATGCAAAATAAAAACAATAATTGTGCCGAAGAGGCTCAAGATACGCAAAAGTGCGATCCCTTAGATAATTTACGGACAAGAGGGCGCATTGAGCGTGTGGTGGATTTCATAAATGAAGTTGGAATGTTGCGTTATACTCCTCGTACAGGTTATCAGTTTTTGGGTACAGGTAAAGAAAATGTAGCAGAGCATTCACACAGGGTTTCTGTCATTGGCTATGTGCTTGCAAAAATGGCTCATGCCGATATTGCCAAAACGGTTTTTATGTGTCTTTTTCATGACTTGGCAGAATCTCGAACCGGTGATTTCAATTATGTGAATAAAATGTATAATCAAGCCGATTCACGGTTAGCCATGCAACACGCCACCGAAGGTACGGGTTTACAAGAAGATATTTTGTCTTTCTGGGATGAACTTGAGGAAAACAACAGTCTTGAGGCAAAGCTTGCGCATGATGCCGATCAGCTGGATTTGCTTTTTAACTTGAAGCATGAGAGTGAAAAGGGAAATCTCTTTGCTTTGGAATGGATGGAAAGTGCCACAAAACGAATCCATACCGATGAAGGTAAGGAAGTTTGTGAGGTAGTACTGGCAACTCCTTCACATAATTGGTGGTTTAATGGACCAAAGCCATCGTGGTGGGAAAGTCGCAAATAAAGTTGAGATGTTTCTAATATTAAAGAATTTACCCTGTATTAAGAATGGATAGCTTATGTCACAATCACAAA
>CAYJHV010000212.1:0-3648 GCA_964369825.1 uncultured Desulfovibrionaceae bacterium
CATCCTCAGGAAAAAGCTCAATTTTTAACAAATTTTTTACATTTTGACCGACAGGCCAAGAACATTGCAGTATCTTACTTGCAATGGGGACAAGCTTACTACGGTCAAGGCAAAGATGATAAAAGTCATTGCCGTGAAGACTATGATATAGCTTGTCCGTTTTTATCAAGCACACAAACATGCAGTATTTATGCTGTGCGACCTTATGCATGTCGGTCATCAGTGGCGGTGGATGCCAGGTGTACAACGCTTTGTCCAACAAAAAAAGGAGACAGAAAAGGTATGTATAACATGCTCTTTTCGCTGTATACAGGACATCATCAAACAAGACAAAGGATAATGGAAAGTTTTTCCCATAGGAAAAAGGATTTGCATAAAACTATTGTGCCATATATGGTACACGACATTTTGCAAACATTATAATAAAAAAGTACCTTTTTGTTGCTTTAGGTCAATAGTGGGTATGTAAAACAAGAATCATAACTAACATGGAGGCAGTATGAAATTACAAATGAAGCTTTTGCTACCCATTATCGGTTTGATAGTGGTACTACTTGGCGCAAGTGGTTATGTTAACTACAAAGACTCTGAAAAAAGTATCACAGACAGTATCATGAAATCTTTTCAAAGGGAAACTTTGGCCATGGTAGAGGCGGCAGATCAGTTTTCTTTGCGCTCCATAGCCGATGCCGAACGTATTGCCAATGATTCTAACATAATAGACTTTTTAAGATTTGGTGACACCAGCCCCGAAGCTGTGGAAGCCATGAATAAGTATTTATCAAGCGAAAAAAGCTTATATGTAGACATAGATCGTATCATCGTCTTAGATACCGATGCCGCCGTTCGTGCCATATCTATTAATGGCTTTGAAAAAATTGGCGCCACCTATAAAAACCGTATGTACTATACCGAAGCCATGAGAGGCAGCTCCTCCACCTCTTCCATTTACATTAGCACAACAGACAATAAACAAGTTATTTCCGTGGGTGCTCCTGTTAAGTATCAAGGTAAAGTGATTGGGCTTATTCGCCTTGCTTACTCCGTTGAATTTTTGACTGATATGCTCAAAACACTTGCTCTGCCCAATGGCGGTGCGGCATATATCCTTAACGATGAAGGGCTTATTGCTATTTCTGACAATCCGTCATGGCTTTTTAACAAAAATCTTAAAGTCCTACCGGAGTTTAGAAAATGGGTTGCACAAAAAAATACCGGACTTGTGGAAATGCTTAACGATGCCGGAGTAATGACACTTTTTTACCATGCACCTACTAAAAACGGACTCTTAACCCCCGTAGTACGTGCCATAAAAAGTGATGCCTTTGCCGCACTTAACGAAATATTTATGCATACCGTTATAAGTTTAATAGTGGCCATTGTTTTAGGCTCCATTGTGGTTTATGTTTTACTTATTCCCGTGGTCAATTCCTTAAAAAAAGGTGTGGATTTTGCCATAGCCGTTTCCAAGGGGAATTTGAGCGGAACTCTCAATGTAAAACGCAGCGATGAAATCGGGGAATTGGCAGATGCTTTACGTACCATACCGAAATCACTCAATGAAATCGTTTCTGAATATAATGTTCTTGGCGATAAAATCCGTGACGGTTTCCTCAATTCGCATGGTGACGACAAAAAATTTAGCGGCGACTTTTCCAAACTTGTCAACGGTACCAATAAAATTCTTGATAACTTCAAAGCACTACTTGAAAACATCAACTCACCCGTTTTTGTTTTGGATAAAAATCTTAAAGCCAGTTATGCCAACGCCATCACTCGCACCTTGGTGGGAGATGACTATATGGGCAAAGACTGTAAAACGCTTTTCAACAATGAAGATGACGGTACACCCGATGATGGCGTTCTTAAAGCTTACAGAACCAAAAAACCGGCAGGAAATGAAACAGTTACCCGTCCAAAAGGTCAACGCATTGACGTTACTTACAGTGCAATCCCCTTACTTGATGATGCGGGACAATTTAACTCCATGCTTATTTTAGTAACAGATGTAACAAGCATTAAACAAACACAACGCACCATCATAGAAGTGGCTAACGGTGTAACGGAAATTGCCGATAGAGTGGCCACGGCTTCCGAACAGCTCTCGGCGCAAGTTGAACATGTATCCGAAGGCAGTACGGCACAACGTGATCGCACGGCTTCATCTGCCGCTGCCATCGAAGAAATGAATGCCACTGTGCTTGAAGTTGCCAACAATGCCGAACAAGCTCGGGTACAAGCCGGTGAAACTCAAGAAAAAGCTGCGCATGGAGCACATCTTGTCAGTCAAGTTGTGCAAGCCATGGGTGATGTGAATACCGTTTCACTTGCCTTACAGCAAGATATTAAGAGCCTTGGTGACCAAGTCCAAGCCATCGGTTCGGTTATGGGTGTCATTTCCGATATTGCAGACCAAACCAATTTGCTTGCCTTGAATGCTGCCATTGAAGCTGCCCGTGCCGGAGACGCAGGACGAGGTTTTGCCGTTGTGGCCGACGAAGTACGTAAGCTTGCCGAAAAAACCATGAGCGCAACCACCGAAGTGGGTGCCAGTATTACCGGTATTCAGCGTTCCACCGCTGCCAATATCACGCAATTTGAAAAAGCCGTTAAGATTATTGGTGATGCCACTGATTTGTCCAATACTTCCGGCGAAGCATTGGCAGAAATCCAAACCTTGGCAGAGCACAATGCCTCTTTAATAACCGGCATTGCCACTGCCGCCGAACAACAATCAGCTACTTCTGAAGAGCTTAGCCAAGTTTCTTCAGCTGTGAGCGAAATTGCCGATGAAATCAGTGCCGGTATGGATGAAGCTTCCCAAGCCGTGCGAGATTTGGCACAGTTAGCCGTAGAACTCAAAGAAAACTTGCGCCGCTTGCAAGGATAATAATAACCAATAAATATTGGGGGAGTTGCTTTGCCTTCTCTCCCAATATTTTTTCACATTTTTTCACAGTAATATATCTATGCATAAAAAAATCACTTCGAGTCAAATTCAAGAAATTACCCAAACATGGTCTATTCATTTGCCTGAACATGTCCATCAAAGTCTTGCCAATTATCTGACTTTTCTCATGAAATGGAATAAAGCCATGAATCTTGTGGGCGTTAGGCGCTGGCAAGATTGCCTTAATACTTTAATTATAGATTCAGTATATTTGTCTGAATTTTTGCGGGCATTACCTTTGCCTCAAGGATGCAAAACGTGGGATTTGGGAGCCGGTGCCGGACTTCCCGGTATTCCTTTGCGAATGCTGTGGCAGGATGGTATCTATCACTTATTGGAAGTTCGTGAAAAGAGAGCTTTATTTTTGGAAAATGCCTTAGCGCAATTGCAAAGCGCACAATTAGCATTGCCCAATACCTTTGTTTTTCATGGCAAGGTGGAAGATTTTTTTGAACAAAATATGCAAAATAACGCCGACATGCTGGTGAGTCGTGCCTTTATGCCGTGGGTAAAGCTCTTACAATTGGCAGAACCTGTACTCAAAACCGGCGGAAGAGTGATTTTTCTTGCCAATGAAGCAGCTCCACGTCAAATTTTGCCGGCACTTGGCGGTGTTTGCTGGAATGTAGAAAATGAAGCCAAATACTCTGTGGGTCAAAGCATCCGCTATTTTTGGAGCATTCAAAAAGTTAAATGAA
>CAYJHV010000213.1:0-3633 GCA_964369825.1 uncultured Desulfovibrionaceae bacterium
TATAATTAAGAGCTTGTCCGTAAATAAATGTAGCGTGAGGCGAGTACAAGGAAAAATGTGCTTTGACGCAGTAATCGTCCACGATACGTTATTTACGGATAAGCTCTAAGTATAGAGTCATAATCAAATAGTATATCTTAGTCTATACTCCACCCAGTGTCAGCCTCAATTTTTGCCAAAGTGACTCTGCTTTCTTTTTACCGATGCCTTTGATACCTGCAAGGTCTTCCACTGTGGCTTGACTCATGGCTTTGGTGTCGGGAAAATGCTCCCATAGCAAGCGAGCTGTATGTGGACCAATGCCGGGAATGCGCATAAGTTCACCGGACAAAGCAGCATTATTACGAGCTTTACGGTGCACTCCTATGGCGTAGCGATGGGTTAAATCTCGAATATGTTGCAAGAACAGTAATTCTGCCGAACCGGCACGCAAAGGCAAGGGGTTGGAACGATTGGGCAAAAATATTCTGTCACTCACATTGCCGGCACGTCTGTCGGCATGACCGTCTTCATCTCTGGCTTTGGCAATGGCTGCCAACGCAAAAAGGTCTTCCTGACCTTGCTCTTGCAGGGCGCGGGCAACAGCGGAAAGCTGCCCCTTGCCACCGTCAATGAGCAGGAGATCAGGCCAAGGAGGCCCTGATTCCAAGCGACGCAAAACCCAAGCGGCAAGAGTTGCATAATCATCACTGCTACCGTCCTGCATACGATATTGCCGGTAAGCAGAGGTGAGCGGCTTACCATCTTCAAAGACCACCATACCCACTCGAGTTTGATGCCCCTGAGTATGTGAAACATCAACACATTCGATACGTTGCGGAGCAGAATGCAAATGCAAAGCCGCGGCAAGGCGATCCTCAATGGAAAGGTCTTTATGTCTACGCCCTTCTTCTTTGGCATTGGTGGCGGCTATATCCACCAAGGCATTTTCTTCATTGCTACGTGGCGCAATTATACGTACAGCCCCTTGCCTGAAATCTCCAAGGCTTTGCTCAAGGGCTTTGAACATATGTTCATTTTCTTCTTGAATGTTTTCATCATCGGCATTTTTGGGCACTTGAGTTTGAGGGAGCCAAGGTAAAATAATGGTTGCCGGCGGTGTTATGCGCCCGTAAAATTGCGCTAAAAATGACAATAAAAGTTCCGGCGTGTCTTCAAAGTCAAGGCTTGGCCAAAAATAATTGCGCCCGTCCATCAAAACGCCGCCTCGCACAAATAAAATTCCCAGACACATACCTTTTTCCACAGAACTTAAACCGATGACATCTAAATCTTTTCCCCCCGGAATGACCACCACTTGCTTTTCCACCGTGCGTTTGACCGCTTCCATTTGGTCACGTAATGCGGCAGCTTCTTCAAATTCCAAGGCATCGGAAGCACGAAGCATTTGTTCTTCAAGTTTTTGTAACAATTCAGCCGAGCGTCCTGAAAGTAATTCTTGCACTTTTCGTACATTTTCCATATAGTCATGTGAAGATATTTTTTCCATGCACGGCGCAGGGCATTGCCCCATGAAATGATACAAACAAGCACGTACTCGATTACGCATAGCCTTGTCTGTACAGCGTCGCAATGGGAAAACTTTATGTAATATTTTCCATGTTTCACGAGCAGCGAGGGCAGAGGTAAAAGGTCCGTAATACTGAGCTTTTTCTCGTGAACTTTTTTGAGCTTGACGTACAATTTCAAGTCGAGGGAAAGGGTGTTTCAAGGAAATTTTATACAAAATATATTGTTTGTCATCTCGTAAAACTATGTTATAATGAGGGCGATGCTTCTTGATGAGGCTAGCTTCCAGCAATAGAGCCTCTTTTTCTGTTGTGGTAGAAAGAGTTTCGATGCTTTTGGCATGTTTAAGCATGGCAATGGTTTTTGCGGCAAGCCCATCGGGACGAAAATATGACAAAATTCGTTTACGTAGCACACGAGCTTTTCCAACGTAAATAATTCTTCCGGCAGCGTTTTTGTACATATATACGCCGGGGGTCAGAGGTAGGGATGATGCTAAAGGTTTTTCCATGGGCATTATATAAAGCATTACGCAAAAATGTCAAAATGTTCAGTATAAAGAATCTTTAATTGTAGCTTGGAGCAATTTTTGCATGTCGTTCAATTGTAAAAAGTTATAGGATGTTTCAATGTCAAAATATATTAAATTTAAATAAGAGAAGGTTAGTCATGTACCAGATTAAAAGATTTTTCTTATTAGTGCCCGTACTTTGTTTTATTCACGTAACTGCTTTTGAAGTTATGGCTGCGCCCATGACAACAATGCAAGATACTTTGCGTTTTGCTTTTGGCTACAGTCCCAATGTGAAGGCAGCGCAAGAATCCCGTATGTCTGCCGTACACAATGTGCGTGTGGCTGAGGCAGGGTATTATCCTACCATTGGACTTTGGGCAGGTATTGGCATCACTCAGTCGGATGATGTTAGTACAAGAATGCGTGGCGACCAAGAATATGTTGTGGGTACAGGTAATGTTTCTTTGCAAGCAAGCCAAACCCTTTGGGAAGGCGGAGCCACTGCGGCAAGAGTGCGCCAAGGCAATGCCGAGCTTAATTATCAGGCATGGAAATTGATGGACAGCGCAACATCTCTTGCATATTCGGCTATTTCTGCTCATGCCGATGTTTTACGTAGACGCAAATTGGTGGAACTTGCCAAAAATAATGTACGTGAGACCAAAAGGATTTTATCCATGCTCAGAACCGTCAGCGCCCAGGGGCTTGCCGGTGCCGGCGATACCGATCTTGTGCGTGGGCGTTTGGCACGTGCCGAAGCCACATTAACTCTGCATCAGCAAGGACTTGAGAATGCCTATGCGGTGTACACACGCATTACAGGGCAAATGGTGCCGCAAAACCTTGGTCCCGTTTCCTTGCCGGTACGTTTTTACAGAAATAAAGACGAAGCTCGAGATGTCAGCGTAAATAAAAATTCCAATATTCAAGCAAGTCTTGCCGCCATTCGCGGCGGTATTGCCGGTCGTGACGTGACCAGCTCAAGCTTCTCGCCTCGCTTGAGCCTTGATGCCGGACCAACATACAATGATGTGGGACGTAGCGGAAAAAACTATCAACTTTCATGGACTGCTATGATGAATATGCAATGGAATATCTATAGTGGCGGTGCCGATACGGCCACATTTAAGTCCGATTCGGCAAAAGTTCGTCGTTTACGCTATGAATTACACGAAGTTATGGATTTGGTAAATCAAGAAATCAGCCTTGCCTTTAGCGTTATCCGCAGTTCTGACAGTCAGGTAAGAAGTTATGTGAACGCCGCCAAAGCCGCCAGATTAGCTAAAATTAATTACTCCAAGCAATTTGAAGTGGGTCAAAAAGATTTACTTTCCATCTTAGATGCCGAAAGTGAATTTTTTTACAGTGTTACCGAAGAAGCCGTTCGCCGTACCGATGCCGTGCTCGGTAGATATCGTGTGCTTGCTTTAACCGGTGCACTCTTGGACGAACTTGGCATTGACAGAGGCGCTCTGCAAGCTGATATTCCTCATCCTGAAAATGAAGTACCTTGGAGCTTTTCTTCCGATCCATTTGATTATCAAAAAGCCCTTGAAGGCAGTACATTAACCGACAAAAGATAGAATTGTATTGATTATTTTTTTGTGGGG
>CAYJHV010000214.1:0-3627 GCA_964369825.1 uncultured Desulfovibrionaceae bacterium
CGCCATAGCTTGCAACATGAGCACCATATCACGTACAGGTATGGGACTAACACTTAGGCTTTCATTATAAACGCTAATCTGCATAGATTAAGATTGTCTTTTTTGCATTTGAATATCTTGCCGAGCACTGTCACTACTTATACCATAAGCCGGCATAGAGACAATTTTTCCCTTACTTGCTCCTTCAACTTTCTTATCATCTTGTTCTTTTTTATCTGCAGTGGGATCTTTGGGGTTGCCGGCAGGATAGACAATACGTTGGTGAAAAATACCGGCTAAGATACGCAAAAATTGTTCGCTGATTTTATTAATATCTTTAAATGTAAGCGCAGATTCGTCTAATTGACCTTCTGCATAAATTCCCTTCACAATCTTATCAATATGTGCTTTTAAGCGTGCGGGAGTAGGGTCGGTAAGTGTACGACTTGAAGCTTCCACAGAGTCAGCAAGCATTAATATGGCTGATTCTTTGGTTTGCGGGCGTGGTCCGGCATAACAAAAGTCAGATTCACGTACATTTAAATTCATGGTTTGTGCTTTGTGATAAAAATAGCTGATCAAACGTGTGCCATGATGTTGCGCAATAAGATCACTTATTTCTTCACCAAGTTTGTAGGTAGCCGCAAGCTCCGCTCCTTTTTTTACATGCGAAGTCAAAATAAGCGCAGACATGGAAGGATTAATTTTATCATGTTTGTTACGACCGCCAAATTGATTTTCAATAAAATAATCCGGATGACTTAATTTACCCACATCATGATACAAAGCACCGACTTTACATAATAAACTATTGGCACCAATAACTTTTGCACCGGCTTCCGCCATATTGGAAACAACAAGAGAGTGGTGGTAGGTTCCGGGCATTTTTACCATCAATTCTTGCATGAGAGGTTGTTCAAGATTCATACATTCCATAAGTTTAAAACGTGTTGTATAGGAAAAAATCATTTCTAAAAATGGACTGAAAGCAAAAAGTAAAAGAATCGAAACAATACTGTTCACTACAACGCTGAGTAATTGTGCCGGGTATAAAACGAATGGATTTTTTATGAGCAAAGTAGTGGCAAGCCAAAATAAAAGTTGGATACAGGTTAAAGGGATAATACTCCATACCATATCTTGGCGGGTTTGCGCCCTTGTAACCAATAAGGTAATCAGCATTCCCCCAAGAAAGTAGTAGAAAAACAGTTCTACCGAACCTTTAAAAATTACCGTTGTAAACAAGGCAAGCAAAAGGCTGATGGTGCAATAACGTCTGGCGGCAAAAACCATGGCAACTATACCCACAAATCCCGCCACGGGAAAACCATAAGCAAGTAAGGTTAAGTTGTTCATATCTCCTTTTTCAACACCTAATATATACACAAGCTTAGCCAAAAGACCGCACCCAACCACCAGTAAGGACATGAAACAATAATCTTTCATCTTAAGTGAAGAACCGGGTTTGCCGCTTGGAGCCATAAAAAGTCCACATGAAATAATGGTGCTTAAAATAAAAAGCCCCAAAGACAGACGAATTTGAATCCACGAACCCACCGAAGAATACATGGCTTGTAACTTTGCTTGTTGTTCTTCCGTAACAACAGCCCCTTTACGTACAACAATTTCACCTCGATGTATGGTATAATAGACCGGCTCCATTTTAGCATTGGCTATAATTTCTGCTCTTTTATACGTTTCATTCGTATTTAATGAGAGAGATGAAGGCATAAAAGCAGACAATAAAAGAATCAAGGCACGCTTTGCTTTTTCGTCAAGAGTCATACTTTGGCGTATTTCAGAACTTAATTCCACTAATGTGGATTGCACATCGGGTAAAATTGTTAAATCCTTACGCAACATCTCTACTTCTGTTTCAAGAGTTCGAATAATAACACCATTTTCACCCACGCGCGCGGCTCGCATGTCACTTACAAGTCCGGCATTTAATAATCCCCTCACCCTTGGTAAAAGCGTTTTTAAAATATATTCTTGCACTTGAGTGCGTGTTAATTCTACAAGAACAATTTCTGCTATTTCAGTGGTTAATGCTGCATCAAGATCAGAGAGGGCAGTATATTCTTTATTAACACTTAATCCATTTATTTCATTTAAAATATCTAGTAGTTTAGTACTAAAATCTTCAAAAGCAGATAAATTCAAATCAAAGACCAAGGGCTGAGAAAGACGCAATGCCTCACGTCTTGCCTTGGTCGCATGGACATCTTCAACTAATAAGTCACGTCCGGCAACCACATCGCTACCTGCCACCATTCCGGCAGTATACATTTGTAATCTATTGTTAAAATTAATACCTACAAAAATAGATAAGGCAAATAAGGAGCACAATAAAATTATAACACCCAAGGGACAATGGTGCTGCTTATACACCATTTTGAAAATGGCCTTTAGGGATATGTCATCAGTTTTTTTCTTGGTAACTATCATATGCTGCCACTATGGCACTGACAAGACTATGCCGCACCACATCTTTTGCACAAAAGGTATGAAATGCAATACCTTTTATATGTTTTAATACTTCAACGGCCTGTACAAGACCGGAGCGAGAAGCCTCTCCTTTGTCTCCCCAATGTGCCGGCAAATCAATTTGCGTCATATCGCCGGTAATAACAGCCCTTGAGCCAAAGCCAAGGCGTGTTAAAAACATTTTCATTTGTTCAGGCGTCGTATTTTGCGCTTCATCCAAAATTATAAAAGAATCATTGAGAGTACGTCCTCGCATAAAGGCAAGCGGAGCAATTTCAATAACATTTGTTTCCAACATGGACATGACCTTCGGTTGCGGTAACATGTCATATAAAGCATCATATAAAGGACGCAAATAGGGATTAACCTTTTCCGCAAGATCTCCCGGCAAAAAACCTAACCTCTCTCCTGCTTCCACAGCCGGACGGGTCAAAACAATTTTTTTTACTCTGTGTTGAAAAAGCATGGAAAGAGCCATGGCCACAGCAAGATAGGTTTTCCCGGTACCTGCAGGTCCTAAAGAAAACACCACTTCTTTTGAAATAAGCTGCTCGTAATAGGCTTTTTGTGCAAGATTTTTTGCCACAATGGTTTTGCGTGGCGCATTGACAAAAACCGTATCCTTATACACACGGCTTAAAGAAAGATCGGGTTGCTTTTCAAGCATAGCATAGCTTGAAGCAATATCTTGCTCATTTATGCTCTTACCTTCTTGTATATGCGCATAGAGCTGCACAAAAAGATTGCATACCCTTTGCAACACATGCCGGTCTGACGTTTGTACTGTAACATTTGCCCCACGTGTAGATATATGGGCACCACTTATCTTTGCCAATGCGTCCAGATGAACATTATGCGGACCAAAAAGGACATTGGCAAGACTTGGATCTTCAAAGGCTACAGTTTCACATAGCACATTTTTTTCTACCATGTTTTGACATTTACTCTTTTTTTACAAAGCTGTCTATTTTTTTTTGCAACAATTGCATTTATTCCTCACGTCATCATTGCCTGAAAATCAGTTATTGAACTTTAAGTTACTATTTTGGGTCAGAATAAAGATCTCTGCACAATTATTTCCTTATATAGTTCTATGTGCAAAATACGATTTTGTATCTATGCACAAAAAAAGAGTGTGCAGAGGTAAAGGCACGAAAATCA
>CAYJHV010000215.1:0-3608 GCA_964369825.1 uncultured Desulfovibrionaceae bacterium
CCCAAAAACATTTCACGCGCATTTTTATTTACTTCGCAAATAAAAATGCTTTGAGATTGTAGTTTTAATCGAATTTTTGATTACATTATAATTTTTAGCTCATCTTCGAAGAATGTCTTCTTTTTGTCTAACATTCCACAAAGCACACTGCCAATCCGCCTGTGCTTGTTTCTTTAAATTTCACATTCATATCACGACCGGTTTCGTACATGGCTTGAATACAGGCATCAAGGGTTACCATATGCTGCATACCCTGCTGACATGAAGCTAATAAACTGGCATTGTAAGCTTTTATGGCTCCCATGGCATTGCGCTCTATACAAGGAATTAGTACGTACCCACCCACAGGATCACAGGTAAGCCCAAGATGATGCTCAAGAGCTATTTCTGCTGCATTTTCAATCATGTATACAGGATTTCCTCGTGCGTGGCTCAGCATGGCTGCCCCCATGGACGAGGCAACGCCTATTTCGCCCTGACAACCCATTTCAGCACCGGCAATACCGGCATTGGCTTTGGCAAGATAACCAACGGCTGCCGATGCTAGGATACCTTCACGTAAAGCCCTTTCACCAATCTTTAAATCATGACGCATGGCATAGAGTAATGCCGGCATAACTCCGGCTGAACCAAAGGTTGGTGCCGTTACAACAACCCCGCCGGCAGCATTTTCTTCGGCAGTGGCAAAGGCATAGGCATTGAGTTTTCCTAAAAATTTTTCTTCTGCATGGGGCATGGATATGGCCTTTTGATAGATACAAAGCGCTTTGCGATGTACACCAAGCGGTCCCGGCAATAAACCTTCGGTATTGAGACCACGCTCCACACTCATAAACATGGCTTCCATAATATTTTCTAATTTACTGAGTATATCAGGACGAGACATACCGCTAATGGCACTTTCATTTTGTAAAATGATTTCGTGTAAATTAAGACCTGTTTCTTTAAGATGTTCACGGAGTTGATGCATGGAACTATAAGGAAAACAAGGCTTTCCATACTCCGGTGCTTGCCAGCCATCCCATTGCACAAAACCACCGCCCACTGAATAATATTCACGGCTAAAAATAACATTCTCATGGGCATCTTGCAGGCGAAAAATAAGCGTATTACTGAAAGGCTTATCGTGATGCACAGCTCCGTCAATAATATGAGATAAACCGGCAGTTACAGAAATTTCATTGTCAATGCACACAGTATGTATTTTATTTTCAGTAAGTTGCGGCAAGAAGTTAACCGGACAAGAAGCAGGTTCAAAGCCCAAAAGACCGGCAATAATGGCAGGCTTTGTGCCATGCCCAATACCTGTGGCACTCAAAGACCCCAAAAGCTCAATGTAAATGGCATGAGCCTTTTTGAGCTTGCTTGGAGGAAGCTCTTGACATATATTTATAAAATTATGGGCTGCGACCATTGGTCCCATGGTATGTGAGGAAGATGGTCCGGGGCCCGTTTTGAAAAAATCAAAAAGTGATGTTTCGATGGGGGGTTTTTGCATCAATGAGGGGATGCACAATTCTTTAAGCGCCATAATGGTACCTTCTTTGTCGATTATGATTTTTATAAAAAATACGTAAAAATTTTAAACTGTTTCGTAAAGCATGAAAAAATTAATGATGTGAAAAATACCTATTTCGCTTCATAAAATAGTTGATAACTGTCATTTATTCAGCTTTCACAAGCTTTGTGGAAAGATCTTGCAATAGTTGACCTGCAACTCTGGCATTGGCAATGGCATTTTCCCCTGTAATACCTGTAGCAATGCGTCTTTCCAGCCATTTGGCCACAAAAAGGATGCTTTCATTATCCATGCGATTTTGCTTGGATATTTTTTCTCTTATGGCACTAACCAAATTTTCTTTGGCAAGATTGTGTTCATGTATATGGCGTTGATAAACTGCATTTAAGCCATTGACACGCAAAGCTAAAGCCTTGGTATTTTCTCCTTTTTCTTTGGCCATATTCAAATCGTGTATGGCATCGGTAATTTCCTTATGTATTTTCAAGGTATTTTGTGTGGCTTGTTCATAAATATTCATACGTTCCTCAAAATCTTCTGTGAAACCAATTGCTTGCAAAGTATCACCAAGCGCCTGAAATTCTGCGGCATAGGAAGATAAAATTTTAGCCGGAACTATTTTTTTGCGGCTTTCAGCTTCTTTTTTTGCTGCTTTATCCATGGCAATCACAAAGCGATCCGCATAAAGACCATACAATGCCGTCAGCATGGGAGCATTAAAAGCGTAACGTAAAAGCTCTGCACGCGAACCAAAGACATCTTGTTTTCCTTGTGGCATAAGAGTATGCATTTCATGACCATAACGGGAATTAATTGAACCAAGGCTAAAATTGGTACCGGTCTTTGGATTATAACGTTTTACCAACCAAGTGGCCACGTCATCCACAAAAGGCAAAGGTACGACACTATCTTGATTCACTTTGGGAAGTGTTGGTGTGATCGGCTTTTGCTCTGCTGAATTTTGTTCAGGATTTTCAGTGTTAAGCCTTTCAGCATTTATAATTGACGGTACATTCTTTTCTGCGGGGGCAGTTTGAGGCGAGGAAGAAATTTGTTTAGTGGAAGCAGATTGATTACCGGAGGTTGGCTGATTATCAACTACAGTGTTCACAGGGGCATTGCCTGTTTTTCTTTCGGTATGAAGCATTGGCTGCGTGGGCATAGTAAGGCTTACCGTACCATTAGGCTGCGCTATTATATTTGAATGTACCGGTATTTGCGGAATATTTGCAGAATTCAATTGACTTTTTTTCTCTCCCTCATGGGTAGAGCTCATCTTTTCATTACCTGCGCTGCCGGCTGAATCTTTGGCTATCGGTGTATTTTTCAACGGAGGAGACATCTCGGCATGGATGCTTTGCCCTGAAAGCGTGCCCGGAGTTGTACGTGGTTTGGTAACAGCTGAGGGAAGTGGGTTTAAATTGCTAAATGCAACGTTTACAACCGGTTCAAAAGGAGTGTCTTTTACCACATCCTCCACATTGTTTTGAATTTTTTGTAAAATAACTTTTTGTTCTGCATTATCACGACTAAGCCAATATGTCCCGCCGGCAGTAAGTGCAACGGCACACAAGGTAATGATAGAAAGTTTTACAATTCCGCCTCGATTTTTGGAAGGCTTTGACATAGCATCAAAAGAAGATGAATTTTTATCTGTCATACATTGTCCGTGAGTGAAAAAGTATTTTCGTGATTTAAATTGCCTTTAAGTTTCAAAATAAATTAGATATTAGAACTTTTTATAAATATGAATTACTTTTTATTTTTTGTCCATATAATTTTTTATGCTGTGTTTACACGAGATTTACGACCTTTGCGCAATTCATTGCGCAAGGTCTTTGGAGCGTTAACGTCAGTCTTGATTTTTGAATACGTGCTTTGCAAAGAGTAAGAGGGAGGGTAGTATGCAAAATGTACAACGAAGGCATGATTTAACGTGTGAATCATGGGAGAGGTTGCACCGCATTTGCCCCCGGGCAATCATCGCAATGGGGCGGCATTGCAAAAGACAATAGATTATTCATAAATGCAGTAGTTAAATTTTTTTCTGGGGGAGGGTCCTTTTTGAAAAAAGGGCTCCTCCCCCAGA
>CAYJHV010000216.1:0-3564 GCA_964369825.1 uncultured Desulfovibrionaceae bacterium
TCTTGGATTTTATCGGCACCGCCAATATGTACCACATTACCAAGACCGGCAGAAGCACAATATAAACCTGCATTTTGATAGGCAGATCCGGCATGTAAGCTACCGTAAAGATCACTTTTCTTGTCACCGCTTTCATCAGCCATGATGAGTAATACGGAACCTTTGGAAATACCTTTAAGATCAACCGGACTGATTTTATGCAAAACATGTTCTGTGCCGTCATAAATCCAAATATGCCCTTTCATGCCCACATACAAATTCATTTGTTGTTTATTCATGGCCGTTGGAATGGTACGTTTGCCATTATCCCTGCTGACACCGTAGGTTGCCCAAAGTAAATCAGAAAGTTCTTGATTGGAAAGAGGGGCATCGCTTAAATTACGAATACTTTGCCTTTGGGCTATGGCTTGCATCAGTGGCATACCGCCCTTGGTGTCGGGCTTTGGCAAAGTCAAGGTGCGCTCATTTTCTTCGGCATTGGCATTAAAAGGCATTAAAGAATGAGTACCTATAAGTACAAATAGAAAAAAAATTGAAAAAATAGTTTTTTTCAGCATAAAAACTCCTGTTAAAATGTTATTTAATAATCAAGACGAAGATTTATCCACTAAAGTCTTGGGCTTTTTACCTAAAAATCCTGCCAAAATAGTATCGCGTATGGTGCGAGATTTTTCACAGGTAACGCTATCAAGCTCAGCTCGATCAAGATAGAGAATGGCACCGCAAGGACACATGCTCACACAAGCCGGTTCCATGCCCGATGCACGGCGTTCTGCACAAAGATCGCATTTACCACTGCCCACTCCTTTATCCGATTCAAAAAAACCGGCATAAGGACAGGCAAGCATACAATTTCGTGTTTGACAGCCTCGACAGAGCATGGGGTTTAAGATAACAGCATTATCTTGATCACGAGTGAGCGCCTTCTTAGGGCAAATTTTCATACAGTAAGCTTGTTCGCAATGAATGCAATAAATGGGGACAATTTGCCCGTTATGACTTTTTGCCATCACAATGCGAGGTTGATCGTGCACAAATTTACACACAGCCTCACAAGTTTCACAGCCAATGCATTTGGCATAATCCACATAGAGAGTTTTTCCGGAAAGTTCTGTCTTTGTCATATCTTACCTAAGCGCTCGTGGCGCAATGATATCGGCAGAATAATTATATTCCGCTTCACGATGTTGGGCTTTTAAATCCAGCCAATGCGCCAATGAGCGTGCTGCCCTTAATCCGCTGTAGACGGCTTTACCGATTTTGCTGGGACCGGATAAAACATCGCCTGCCACAAAAACATTGTCAATTTTTGTCATATGTAACCAGCGAACTTCGCCTTTGCGCACGTCGGTAAGCCCAAGTTCATTTTGAAAAGGCGGCGTGGGTATTTCACCAATGGCAGAAATCACAAAATCTGCCGGCAAAGTACATAACTCTCCTGTTTTTTTATCTGTGTACTCAAGGGCTTCCACTTTGTTTTGTCCTAATATGCGAGTGGGGACACAAAGTTCATGAAAGTGACAACCTTCCTCTAAAATACGATTGAGTTCATAGCTTCCGGCAGGGGCTTCTTGCATAGTTCGCCTGTAAACCACATGCACACTTTTTGCTTTCATTTGTAAGGCGCTTTCTGCCACATCAACGGCTGAATAACCACCGCCAATAACCACAAGATTTTTACCTTGTACGTCAGGACTTTGCACATTGATATTGCCATAACGTACAGCACGAATGGGAAAAAGGAATTCCAAGCCCGAAAGCACTCCGGAAAGTTCCTCACCTTCAACGGAAAGTTTGCGAGATTTCCAAGAACCGGTACAAATGATGATAGCATCATGTTTTTCCACCAATTCGTCAAGACTGCGCATATCTTGTGAAAAATGATCTCCTTCTTCCTCAAAAAGAGGTGAAGAACAGCATACCTTGGTTTGAGTATAAAAATGCACTCCATAGGTACGAGCCAAAAAATTCGTTCCTCGTTGAATTCGTTCTGAGGGAATGCGATGTCCGGGAATGCCGAAAAGCATAAGCCCCCCGGGTTTTGGCAATTTATCATAGACATCTACTTGATAACCATAGGATGCCAAATAACCACAAGCGGCAAGCCCTGACGGACCGGCACCAATGATGCCTACCCGCCTACCATTGGGCGGTGGTGGTTCTTTGCGTAAAAAAGCAAAATTCATCATATCTTCTGACATGGAAATCCTTTGTTGTTTAGAGTAAGTGCATGGGCTGTAATAAATGCACAATAAAATGAATTTAAATCATATGGTATAGGATTGCAAGTGTTTCATAATTTGGGTATCCAAAAGAAAAACCTCTGCAAAATTATTTTCTTATATAGTTCTATGTGCAAAATATGGTTTTGTATTTGCACACAAAAAAGAGTGTGCAAAGGTCTTAAAGAATAAATCGATTCCGGCTTGTAAGAATTTTTGAAGAAAACTTTTTTGTACGAATATATTTTCCATCACAAAAAGTAAAAGTGAATCAAGTACAAATAAAGACTTCTGCTCAATAAACTGCACAGAAGTCTTAAATATCACAAATTAATGACAACAAAATCTAAAAATAGTTTATGTATATGTTTTATAATTCCTAATTTCCTGTTGCGTTGCTACTCCCAACAGGCGGCGCACTGCCTTCATAGGGTGCAGCAGTGGGAGCAGATCCTGAAGGTGCACTTGTTGCCGGTTTAGGTTGCGTAGGTGACAACATGCTTTTGGGGGCTTCTCCGCTGGTAGGCCTGCTTATTCCCGCACTGGGACTATTGGTTAAAATAGGACTTGGCATGGGGGTAAGCGTACTCGTTGTAGCAGATTTCACTTCCTTTTTTTCCATCGCTCTTGGAGTGTGCCCTGTATTTGGTCTTGTTACAGGTGCAGCCGGTATTTTTTCTTTATTTTGGTTTCTTGTTTGTACATTTTGATTTTTATCATGTTTACGCTGAATCGCACGACGTTTAGGTTTTTCAGGATACAGCGGCGGTAAGTAAACCAATGCCGGATCAAGTACCGGTTTGCCATTGGTATACATTTGAGTGGGGCCATCTAATGCATTAAATTGCAAACGTGGTCTTTCGCCGGGTATCATCACATTTTGCCCCCCTTGATATGGAGCTTGCCTTCTTTTGGGAGGAGCTATATAGACGTTTTGTGGTGATTTCCTATAATAGACTTGATTTTGACGAGACGGTGAATATTCATTTAAACGCCGTAAGGGAGCAGTTTGAGCACGCCCCACTTGAACATTTCTTTGTTGTGTATATTCATTCACATGGCGCACCGGAGCAGTTTGAACATGACCGTTAGGATACACTTCTACCACTTGGTACACAGGAACAGCTGCCGGATACGGTGCCCTGTACATGGAACCCTGTGCTTTGCCGGGATAATTTAAAGGATATTGCCCTGCATATTGCATGGCTTGCTGTTTGTGATAAAAACCATCGGCAAAAACAGGTAAGACCATGAGCATATACATGATAAAACATAATAACAAAAGTTTTGTGGTACTCATAAATTTTCGCATAAAATACTCCCGAAAAAAATTAAGCGTACC
>CAYJHV010000217.1:0-3562 GCA_964369825.1 uncultured Desulfovibrionaceae bacterium
TTTACTATGTTTACAATACAAATTTGGCAAATAAATCACTTTCAAACTTTTTTGCGCAAAGCATTACTATGCTTTGGCATGGTGGTTTTTTGTCTCATAAGCATATTATTGTATAAAATTCCTCTCATATGCATTAATTCCATTGCCCATGCAGCAAGTCCAAAGCTTTTTGGCTCAGTGGAATTTAAAGGCTCCATGAAAGGTCTTAAACAATGGCTTAGTGTACAAGACCGCCATTTTAAAAATAATATTTTAGTCAGTGGCTCCAAACTTAACAGTGGCATGACCTGGGATAAGCTTAAACAAAGACTCGAAGGGAAAGATCAACTTACTCAATTGAAGTTTGTCAATAATTTTTGGAACCAATGGCCATACAAGCAAGATCCGCAAGCTTACAAAGCACCTGACTATTGGGCGTCGCCAGCAGAGTTTAAACGAATATCCGGAGATTGTGAAGATTATGCCATTGCAAAATACTTTACCTTACGTAGTCTGGGTTTTCCCATGGAAAAAATGCGAGTTGTTGTTGTAAAAGACACCATCTTACGCCTTGCACATGCTGTTTTAGCCGTTTACATCGGCAATGAAATTTATATTTTGGATAATCTTTCCAAAAATGTTCTTTCGCATACAAGAATACGCAACTATATTCCGCAATATTCTGTAAATGAAAAAACAAGATGGATGCATGTAATGCCCAAAAAGAAGAAATAATGGAGAAAAACCATGTACAAAGAAAATCAGAATTCGCTTCCCCCCATTCAACAAAGTACCTCAAAAAAATCACGTTTAGTTATTTTTGGCGGTGTTGTCTTAGCTTTTTGCGGTGTCACTGCTCTGTTATGTCATACTTTTTACTCCGCACAGAAGAGTGATATTTTAGCCACACAAGAAGAACGCCTCAGACTTAATGTGGCAAGTCTTGCTGACAACATTCGCATTTGGGAAGAAAGTCTTGCCGGTCTTGCGGCACGCATCAGCGAATCCGGGCAATTCAGTCTTTTTGCCAGTGATATAGCTCGCATGAATGCACAAGATGCAAAACTTCTCAACGATTCGGAAGACGTTGAAGGAAAAGGTGAAGACTTTGCATTACTTGTGGAGCAGGTACCCATGATGCGTACTCAATTACAAGACTTTGCTGCCTACAACGGTTTGCACGATGCACGAATCACCAGATCATCAGGAAGCACGTTGCTTTCTGCAACTCCACGCCCAACTCCGATTCTGGAATCCCAAGTTGCTGTAATAAAAAAATCTACTGATAACAATAAAACATCCTATGCCCCGGTACGTAAATCTACTTCCGGAATGATGCTTGATTTTGCTGCTCCCATCTTGGCAGAACAGCAAGAAAGCGGCGCAAAACCTGAAACAGCTTTCTTGGTAAGCATTAATGTTACCGGACAACTTGCCAATTATTTAAGCCGTGGTGCAGGTCAAAGTCAGGATTTACGCAGCAATCTTTTACATTACACCGGAAATAGCTGGGAAGTTCTACGCTCTGACTCAAGCACCCCCATCCCGGACAGTATCAAAATTGCCGCAGATGCCAAAAATCTTCCCTTTGAGCGAAGAGAAGCCGTTTCCGGCAATGGAAACGTTTATTCTGTAGGTCAACGTGTCAACGAGCTCAACTGGATGGTGGTACAAGAAATTTCAGCTAATATTGTAGACGCTCAACTATCCAGAGCTTTTAATCTCGTCTATGGCGGGGGCATTTTTCTTTGCCTCAGTGTTCTGCTCATGTTCTCCCTTGTATGGTGGATTATGATCGGGCGTGAACAACGCACCGTGGCAGAACAGTTTAGAAAATTATATCAAGTCATCAGAAAACAAAAAAATCTTCTCGACAGCATCAATGTTTCCCTTGATGTGGGACTGATAATGGCAGATGTAAGCGGAAAACTACATCTGGTAAACCGTGCTTTTGCTGAAATTCTTGGTAAAAATGCCGATGAATTACAAGATCAAAATCTTCACGGCATCATTTCAGAAAAAGCCGCCTTTCAAATTCAAGAGGCTATTTCCAGCGTTTCACAAGCAAATCAGTCAAAAACAATAGAAATTATTCTTACCCTCAATGGCGAAGAAAGACTCTTCCGTGCCACGCTCTTCCCTTTCCTTGACAAAGAAGAAGATACCGCCGCTGCCGTTATTACCATGCAAGATATTACAGAATTCCGCAGAAATAGCGAAAAACGCAACAAACAACAAATGAGTACCATCGAAGCCCTCGTTGGAACAATTGAAAGAGTTGACCCTTACCTTGCCGGTCACTCAAGCCTTATGCGTCGCCTTGTGGAATTACTTGCCGACGAAATGGCACTTGAAGGCAAAGATAAAGATACCCTTACCACCGCCGCCGTACTCTCACAAATAGGCAGAATCTTCGTACCTCGTGACCTGCTCTCCAAAACAGACAAGCTCACACCTGAAGAACAAGCCGAACTTGGCAGAATTCCCGAGTATGCTTTTAATATCCTGAGTACCATTGATTTTGGCATTCCCGTACCCAATGCCATATTGCAAATGAACGAAAAACTCGACGGTACCGGCTCACCCAATAAACTCAAAGGTGATGAAATTTCACTTTACGGAAGAGTGCTCAGTATTATCAATACATTCAGTGCCATGGTCAGTCCACGCGCTTTCCGTTCTAGTCTGCCCATAGACAAAGCACTCAATATTTTACGTGACAATAAAACAGCATACGACCAAAAAATTGTGGAAAGCCTTGCCATTATCCTGCAATCAGCAGAAGGATCTCAGGCCATCAACACAAGGCTTACCAGCGCTCCAACGTCGGAGAAAAATAGTTAAATATTTTTAGTATTATTTCTATTTTTACTAAGTTAAGGTAAAAATCACGTTAAATAATTTTTTATAACCTAAAAGGAGAAAATAATGAAAAAGATTGTTCTAGGTAGTTTTTTAGCTTTTGTATTTATTTTTAATATTGGCACAGCCATTGCGAATGTCAATCCCTTGAAACAACTAACAGGCGATGTTTGGATGGCTTCAAGCAATGACAATAAAAAAGCTTTAATTTATGGCGTAGAATGCGCAGTCAGCATTGAATATGCTATGGCTGAGCATTTTGCCAAAAAGCATGGTAAACCTATTGATAAAGAAAGCCTTGTAGCAACATTATCTCTTTTTCCAAAAAATTGGATTACCGTCTTTGAAAACACCACTAGAGACACAATCGTTAATAAAATCAACACATGGTATGCTAATAATAAAGACAAGCTTTCCACTCCTGTCTTTGAGGTAATATGGAAACACATTATGCAACCTAAACTAAAATGAGGTATTTATGAAAAAAATAGCTATAATATGCCTAATGAGCTTAGCATTAGCTTGTGGGTGCACAAATATGTCAAAGACTTCTCAAGGAACTCTTAGTGGTGCAGCACTTGGCGCAGCAGCCGGAGCCGGAATTGCTGCTATTTCCGGCGGATATGCCGGCTGGGGCGCAATAGCCGGAGCCGGTATAGGTGCTGTTGCCGGTGGGTTAGTTGGTAATTCTCAAGAAAGAAACTACAGGCATAACTATTAT
>CAYJHV010000218.1:0-3544 GCA_964369825.1 uncultured Desulfovibrionaceae bacterium
ATTTTTTTCACAGCCTACGAAAATTTTAGCTTTTTGCCAAGGAAAAGCTTGCACTGTATTTATGGCAGTTTTGAGACCTTTGCATAATTCTTAAAATCAACAAAATAAAGACCTCTGCGCAATTCAGTGCTCAGAGGTCTTTCATAGGCAAAAAAGTATACTTTATTTACTGCTTATGTAATTCAAGTCATTATAAACATTTTACTTATCAAATATTCATGAAGACATACTTATTGACATCATAGAATCTTCTTTTAATTTTTGCCAAGTTTTAAATTCCCATAATATTATAACCACCGTCCACATAAATAATCTGACCGGTAACCGCTGAGGAAAGATTGGACGCCAAGTATACGGCAGTATTACCCACATCCTCGGTGGTAATATTGCGTTTTAGAGGAGCGTGCTCCTCAATATGTGCAAAAATATTTTTCAAACTTGCCACAGCGGACGCTGCCAAAGTTTTTATGGGGCCGGCAGAAATGGCATTGACTCGAATATTTTTTGCTCCAAGGTCATAAGCCAAATAGCGCATGGAACATTCCAAAGAAGCCTTGGCAACACCCATTACATTATAACCGGGAAGCACACGCTGAGAACCATTGTAAGTCATGGTAAGCACTGATGCTCCGTCGGTGAGCAAGGGTTCAAAAGCTTGGCAAACTGCCGTTAATGAATAAGCGGAAACATCTTGCGCAAGTCCATAACCGGGACGCTTGGTATCCACAAAACGTCCTTGCAAATCCTCACGATTGGCAAAAGCCACCGAGTGTACCAATATATCAAAGCTGCCCCATTTTTCTTTGACGCTTTCCACGGCAGCAGCAATCTGAGCATCGTCGCAAACATCCAATGCCACGGTAAATTCACCGCCCATTTCTTCGCTGATGGGTTCTACTCTCTTTTTTATGGCATCACCCACATATGAAAATGCCATACGTGCGCCCTGAGCTTTGAATGCCTGTGCAACGCCATAGGCAATGCTTTTATTGTTAGCAACTCCGAGGATAAGTGCTTTTTTTCCTTCAAGTAACATACTACGCTCCATTTTTATTTGGAATTATGCATCAAAAGATGTGCCTGTCAAAATTTTATACGCTTCAGCATATCTTGATGCTGTAGCATCAATAACGTCTTGTGGCAAGACAGGCGGCGGCGGTGTTTTATCCCAAGGTTGCGCCGAAAGCCAATCACGTAGGTATTGTTTATCAAAACTTGGCTGAGCTTTTCCTTCTGTGTATTGATCGGCAGGCCAAAAACGTGAAGAATCCGGAGTCATTACTTCGTCAATGAGCACAAGTTCATCGTTGACCATGCCAAATTCAAATTTGGTATCTGCCATCAAAATACCGCGTGTTGCGGCATAACTGCGCCCGGCTTCAAAAATACGCAAAGAAATATCTTCTACCTTGGCGGCAATGTCTGCGCCCAGTAATTTTTTTGCTTGCGCAACACTGATATTTTCATCATGCTCACCAAGCTCTGCCTTGGTGGACGGCGTAAAGAGCGCAGGTTCAAGCATAGCAGATTCCTTCAAATTTTCAGGAAGTTTGTAACCGCACAACGAACCGGTAGCTTTATAATCTTTCCAGCCGGAACCGGTCAAACAACCACGCACAATACATTCCACCGGCAAAGGCTTGGCTTTTTTCACAAGCACAGAACGCCCTTCAAGCTCATTTGCCCATGGCTCCAAAGCTTTGGGGAATTTATGCACATCACTTTCAATGAGATGATTGGGGATAATTTCCTTAAAGCGATCCATCCAAAACAAAGTAATTTTATTGAGAATAACACCTTTATAAGGTACCGGTTCCCGCATAATTACATCAAATGCCGACATGCGGTCGGTGGTAACAATGAGCAAAGTTTGCTCATCAATTTCATACATATCACGAACTTTTCCACGAGCAATCATGGGAAAAGCATCAACAGTGCATTGGCGTACTACTTGCATTTTGTATCCTTTTCATTTAAATTTTCAAACTTTATATAAGTATCATAAAATTATTATCGTTAATGGTTTATTTACCGATTTTCACCCTGCATTCCATGCTTCTGGCATGTGCCTCCAACCCTTCAAGGCGTGCAAGTCTTGCTATGGAAGCTGCATTATTTTGTACAAAAGCAGGTGAAGCGGCTATGATGGAGGAACGCTTATAAAAAGTTTGTACAGACAAAGCGGATGAAAAACGAGCAGTTCCCATGGTAGGCAAAACATGATTTGGCCCCGCAAAGTAATCACCCACAGCTTCAGGCGAATGCGAACCCATAAAAATGGCTCCGGCATTGTTAATGCTTGGCATCAAAGCCCAAGGGTCTTTTACGCACAGCTCCAAGTGTTCAGGCGCAAGCCTATTCACAAGAGCAACGCCCACACGCATATTGGGTACCGTGACAATGGCACCATAATCATCGAGGGATTTGCGAGCAAGCTCAGCACGGGGCAAAGCTTGGCATTGCTTGTCAAGCTCTCGTTCAATGGCGTCAACCATATAGGGGGTATCGGTAATACAAATGGCAGAGGCAAGGCTGTCATGTTCGGCTTGGGAAAGCATATCGGCGGCTATCCATGCAGGATTGGCGGAGCTGTCGGCAAGCACCAAAACTTCGCTTGGACCTGCTATCATATCAATACCCACTCGCCCCTGCACCATGCGCTTGGCTGTGGTAACATAAATATTTCCGGGACCTACAATAACATCAACTGCTTTAATACTCTTGGTTCCAAAGGCAAGCCCGGCAATGGCCCATGCCGATCCCATGCAGTATATTTCGTCGATGTCCAGCAAATGCGCCACGGCTAAAATGTGAGGATTAATGCTGCCGTCTTCTCGTGGCGGAGTGACTACGGCAAGGCTGGTTACGCCGGCAACTTGCGCCGGAATGGCATTCATGAGCAAACTGGAAAGTAAGGGGGTATTGCCGCCTTTTCCACCGGGTACATAAAGACCTGCCCTGTCCACCGGTAAGACTTTTTGCCCTAAAATGGTTCCGTCTTCTTGGGTTAAAAACCATGATTTTTCAATTTGTGCTTCATGAAAGGTGCGAATATTAAATGCCGCCTCCGCAATGATATTCATATCTTCGCTGGAAACTTGTGCGGCACCTTTTGCTATTTCACCGACATCAAGGCGTAAATTGAAAGTCGTTGACTCAGCAAGGCTTGGGCAATCAAAGCGTTTTGTATATTCAAGTAAAGCCGTATCACCACGATTTTGCACATCTTGCAAAATTTCTTGTACTGTACTGTCTACGCTTTCTTCTGTATTTTCACGACTTTTAATGATTTCTTCCAATTTTGGCCAATCTTTTTCCGAAGCACATTGCAATTTTCGGCAAGACATATCTTCTCCTTATGGGGAAATTCCCCAATCCTTCACTTTTGCTTATGTAGCAAATTTCAGAACACAATATAAAATTTATGTGCAAAAGTCGAGTAATAGTATACGCAGATTTCTGACATTTTCTTGTAGGAATTTAGAATTAAAGACCTCTGCGCAATTCATTGCGCAAGGTCTTTGGAGCATTGACGCCAGTCAAT
>CAYJHV010000219.1:0-3521 GCA_964369825.1 uncultured Desulfovibrionaceae bacterium
AAGGTTTTCCCCCAGAAAAAATTATAAATTAGAATGATCTGAACATAAAAAAACATTCTTCATTTTTTACTTTTTTGTAGTAAACCCATTTTGCGTAAATGAATTTCAAGGCAGGCAATGGCAGCGGGGGTAATGCCCGAAATGCGTCCGGCTTGACCAAGAGTATGCGGTTCATGTTCCTTTAATTTTTCTTGCACCTCTCGTGAAAGACCGGCTACCTCGTCATAGGGCATATTTTGAGGTAAGGGCGTATTTTCCATGCGCCCGGCTCTTTGTACCAATTGTTGTTGTCTTTGTAAATAACCGGCATATTTAACTTGTGTTTGGCTTTCCTGTTGCACGATGGGATTGAAATCTGCTATGGCAGGGCATAGGGGGATAAGGTGCTCAATGTTAAGGATAGGGCGGCGCAACAATTCGGCAAGGCTTGAGCCGTTGTGCATGGGATTTTCGGAAAGACTTTCTAAAATGGCATTGACTTTGGCGCTTGGTGCAAGATGTGTATTTTCCAAAAGTGTATTTAACTTTTTAATATCTGCTTGCTTTTGTAAGAATTTATACCATTGTTCATCTTGAACAAGACCAAGCTCACGTCCTTTGGGGCAAAGGCGGGCGTCGGCATTATTTTCTCGTAAAAGCAAACGGTGTTCGGCACGAGAAGTGAACATGCGATAGGGTTCAAGGGTACCAAGGGTTACAAGGTCATCCACAAGTACAGCCATATAGGCTTCGTCACGCCGTAAAATGAATGGAGGTAATTTTTTGATTTTATTGGAAATATTAAGTGCTGCCCACAGACCTTGCGCTGCTGCTTCTTCATAGCCTGAGGTACCGTTGATTTGCCCAGCAAGCCATAAATGCTGTACTTTGCGAGTTTCAAGTGTGGGGTTTAATTGTACCGGATTAACGTAATCATATTCAATGGCATAGCCGGGGCGCAGCATATGCGCTTTTTCAAGTCCGGGAATGGTGGCAATGAGCCCTAATTGCACATCTAGGGGCAAAGAGGTGGAAACGCCGTTCACATAACATTCGGCGCTGTCAACGCCTTCCGGTTCGATGAAAATATGGTGACGTTCACGGTCGGGAAAGCGAGCAATTTTATCTTCGATGGAGGGGCAATAGCGTGCGCCGGTACCTTGAATAACGCCGGTAAAGAGGGGAGAGCGGTCAAAGCCGGTACGAATGACTTCATGAGTTTTGTGGTTACTCCACGTCATATAACAAGAAATCTGTTTTAACGGTGGTTTTTCGCCGTGAAAACTAAAGCCTTCAAAGTGTGCAGCGTGTACATCATCTCCGGCTTGTTCTTCCATGATACTAAAGTCAATGGAAGAACGTAATAAACGAGGAGTGGTACCGGTCTTTAAGCGTCCGGTTTTAAGACCTAATTGCTCAAGGGCTGTAGTTAAGTTCTTGGTAGGAGCATCTCCAAGGCGTCCGCCATCTTGGCTGTTCATGCCAATGTGAATGCGTCCGCACAAAAAAGTACCGGTGGTTAAAAGTACATGCTTTGCCTCATAGGTCAGACCTAGGGCGGTACGCACGCCGCTTATGTGTGCAAGCTCGCTTTCTTTGTGTTGCTCCGTTACAAGACCTTCCACCGTATCTTGCCAGACATTAAGCAATGGTTGATTGAAAATACTTTGTTTGACCGCATGGATATAGGCATCCCTATCCATTTGCGCTCTCGTTGCTCTTACTGCCGTACCTTTGCTGGTATTCAGTATACGAAATTGAATGCCGGCGGCATCTGCCCAAAGTCCCATCATACCGCCAAGAGCGTCGATTTCCCGTACCATGTGCCCCTTGGCAAGTCCGCCAATGGCAGGGTTGCAGGAAAGATGCCCTATGCGATCGATGTTACCGGTAATAAGCAAGGTTTCATGACCAAGTTTAGCCAGTGCCATGGCAGCCTCACAGCCGGCATGACCTGCTCCTACAACTATTACATCGTATTGTGTTTTCATACTATTTAAAAATTATTTTCCCCAATGTTCGGTAAAAACCTTGGTGGCATCAAAATTGTCTCTGGCTTTGAATTCTTGCTTTGGGTGACCACAAACAACGATGCCAAGCACTTCGGCATGTTCCGGCAGAGCAAAAAATTCCTTAAATTTTTCGGCTCTTTCTTTATCGGGATAGACACCTGTCCAGACGGTGCCGATGTTCATACCACGAGCAGCCAGCAAAATATTTTGCAAGGCGGCGGCGCAATCTTGTTGCCAATAGCCGGGGTATTTTTCCGCTTGTAAATCCGCACAAACAACAATGCATACCGAGGCTTGCTTTGCCATGGCAGCATAGGGATTGGTGTCGGCTATGGCGGTGAGTGCGGCTTTGTCTCGTACCACAATGAAACGCCAAGGCTGTGCATTGCCGGCACTGGGGGCGACCATGGCAGCTTCAAGCATACGTTTAACGTCTGCATCGTTCACTGTTTCTTCGGTGAAAGAGCGTATACTGCGACGGGTAAAGAGTGCTTCAAAAATATCCATATTATCTCCAAATATCTTTAATAATGATGTGCTTGGTAAGCTGTTAATAAAAAAGTCGATTATAGTCAATGCGTGTAAGAAACTTAAAATAAAACCTGCGCAATTCATCATACAGGCTATGAAAAATTTATTTTAATACTTTATAAAATATACCCACTCAATTGAGCGCAACGCCTTATTGCGCATTCTAATTTTATAGATTAGTTAAACGCAAATTGAACCTACTTTTTCTGAAAGTAATTGAAAAAGCTTTTCGCTCTTTGTGTTCTTGCATCGTCTTGGTTTTGTCCGGGGGGTGCGCCTGCAAAAGTAGGGTCTACAAAACCTTTTTCTATGGCTTCAATTTTCTTTTGCAAAGTAATTTTTTCTCTTGCTATATTTTCTTTTATTATTTTAATTTCTTCAGAGATGACAATTTTATCGTAAGCATCCTTTGTGATTTTCAATTCTTCTTCTTTAATATTCAAACTGTCATTGAGGATGGTTATACGTACAAAAAAAACATTTTGTACATCTTCAATTTTTTGAAGTTTTTCGCTTTCTTCTTCAAGAGAAGCACTCGAGGAAGCACTTTGCGCCCCGGCAGATAAGGGCAAAGGCAAGGACAAAGTCAAAAGATAAATAAGGAGGAGTAAATATTTCATACTTCAAAATTAATACTCGTTTTAAATTAGGCAAGTGTTTTGTACATTTTAAATAATGTTCAAAGCAGCAATACGTAACAATAGATGGTACATATGAAAATTGATGAAAACATCAAGACCCGTCGGTTGATATACCAATCAATTCCATATTTCCCCAAATCCCCATGGCGGCGTCACATTGCACAAAAATACCTTCGACTCCGTCAATACTTTGGCCATATTCCAAGGTCATTTGCACATCTTTTGCGCTGCGTAATCTGTTGCCAAGGGCAGTGGCAAGGGCATCTGCCAAGGCGGCATCTTTTGAACGTACCAACGCAAGTTCACCCTGCCCAAAACTCAAAGAGTGCCCGATGGTAGCTGAAGAAGCGCACAATGC
>CAYJHV010000220.1:0-3520 GCA_964369825.1 uncultured Desulfovibrionaceae bacterium
GAAGAATATATAGTCACTTAATAACAGTTATTATTAATACAATTGGAATCACGTGCAGGCTACAAATGATCTAATTTGCAATATTTTTTGGGGAAAACTTATTTGCTGGCACCAAAAAGTTTTCCCCTAAGAAAGAATCAGGTGTAAATTACGCAGATATGCGTATTGCCTATTATGCTGAGTATTATAAAATGAATTGTATAAAAAAAATGTCTGTATTTATATAATATTTTAAGATGACATGTTCATCTCAACTTAGAATACCACAAAGGCATATTAGCTATTGGCTGATCACAAAACTGGGAGGTTTGAGAATATGGAAAAAAGTAACAAAAAAACTGTGCCGCCGTCGCAAGGATATTTGGTCGTTGACACGAAAAAATGTTCCGGCTGTATGGCGTGCATGATTGCATGTACTTTGGCACATACCGGCGAGATTAACCCTGCATATTCACGTATTCAAGTGAAAAAAAATGTATTTGGTACCTATCCTAACGATGACATAGAACAATTTGTTTGTCGCCAATGTAAGGTTCCTCGATGTTTGCAAGTGTGCGAAACAGGTGCGCTCCACGCAGATCCTGAAACGGGTGTACGCATTATCGACAAAGAAAAATGTGACGGCTGTCAAAAATGTTTGAAGGCCTGTCCGTTCAAGCCCGCACGCATTATTTGGAATAAAGAAGAAAACTGTGCCATGAAATGCGATTTATGCGCCGATACGCCATATTGGGACGATGAAGGCGGAGCCGGTAAAAAACAAGCCTGCATCACTGCCTGCCCTTTAAAAGCCATTAAATTCACCAGCGAAATGCCACCGCAAACTCTCAAAGGCTATGATGTGAATTTACGCAAAAGCTTGCACTATGCACGCCAAAATTTCCCCATTGACGACGATGGTATGCAGCCCCCAAGAGAGGCCATTGCAGCGGCCGGTCTTAAACCTACCGGCGGATCTTTAACCCGTAGTTTCTGGGATGACCCCGACACCGACAAAAATGAGGAGTAAGCATATGGCACCATTAGGTTATGCAGGAAAAATCGTTCATGTGGATCTTTCCACCAAAAAAGTTACTTTTATTGATACAGAAAAATATATTGACTGGATTGGCGGTCACGGTCTTGCCAGTGCCCTTTTTTGGGATTATTGCGAAGACAAAACCGTAAATCCCTTTGACCCCAAAAACCTCATTGTGGTTGCCGCAACGCCGTTTTCCGGTACTTTTGTCCCCTCTGCCGGAGCAAGAGTAGAAGTTACCGGTATCGGATCGTTTTCACAGCCTGAATGGTACAATAGATCCAGCATGGGCGGACGTATTGCCGGCGGCATGAAACGTTCCGGTTTTGATGCCTTTATGGTTACCGGCGAATCTGAAACGCCGGTATGGATAAATGTATACGAAGGTGAAGTGACCATTGAAGATGCCACAGATTTGTGGGAAATGGATGCTTGGGAAACACAAATTGCCGTACAAAATTTGGTTACCAAGGGAGCAGGGCACAATGAATGGTATGACCTTGAAACTTTTAAACAAGCCGACCGTACCATGCAACGGCCTGCCGTTATGGCCATTGCTCCCATCGCACAGCGTTTGGGACGTCTTGCCGGTATAGTACATGATGCCAGCCATATTGTGGCTCAATCGGGTTTTGCCGCCGTTTGGGGTGCCAAAAAACTGAAAGCCGTCAGCTTTGCCGGAGCACGTACATTTAAAGTGGCAGATCCCAACGCCTTACTTAAGCTACGTGAAGAAATCATTGCCAAAGCCGTGTATAAAATAGATAAACCCGACAACATACCTTATGATTGTCACTTCCAAACGCATATCTTCAATACCCCCGGACGTGGCATGGGCTTATCCAATTTCAGTTATTTACCCATGCGTCCCGAAGCCTGTGAAGGTTGTCCCGGTGCTTGTCGAGGCATTTATCCCGACGGCAAAGGTAACGAATCCTTCTGCATTATCTTCAACTGGGGCAAAGGTACAGAAGATCCCGAAGAAACCGGACGTCTCAATGCTGACCTACTCAACAGATGGGGCATTAACGGTTTTGAAATCAATACCCCCACCTACCTCTATTCATTGTACAAACGTGGTCTTGCCGGTCCCGGTAAGCAGATTGATACCGGCGACCTCGATTTTTCCACCTACGGTACCCATGAATTTTCACGCCAATTGCTCACTAAAATGGTCAATCGTGAAGATTGCGGCGATGCATTGGCCGACGGGGTTGCACGGGCGGCAAAAAAATGGGGCACATGGGAAGAAGATTCCAAAATCGGTACCGCCCTTGTGCATCCTCAATGGGGTTATTACGAGCACTATTCACCGCAAGTGGAAACAGACTGGAGTTTTAGCTCCGTCTTCTCCGAGCGTGATATCAACGAACACTATTTTAATTTCTACGTATATTGGTTGCCCAAATCCTCCATATCATTGCTTGGCATTCCACCTTTGCAAACGGCAGAGCAAGTGGCAAATATGCTTGCCAAATCCACCGGTCTCCCACCTGAAAGCTTTGACTACAGCGAAGAAAATATGTACAGTGATGCACGCCTTGAAGCCATTTCTTGGGGACGACATTGGACACGTTTGTGGTTACAATCCCTCTGTTTTTGCGATTGGGGCTTCCCACGCATTAACTATAATGACCCTTATGGCGACTATGAAATTGATATTGACGACTATGGTTGTAAATTCTACAAAGCTGTGACCGGTAAGGATATGACCAGAGAAGAATTCCTCGAGCTTGGGCATAAAATCTACACCTTGGACAAAGCCATTTGGACCTTACAAGGCAGACATCGTGACGATGAAGTCTTTTCCGAATATGTCTATTCTCGTCCAAATCCCGAAGATGCCCTTTATCCCATGCTCAAAGACGGTGAATGGGACTATCGTTCCGGCAAAGGACGCCTTATGGATCGTGAAAAGTTTGAAGATTTCAAAACCCGTTTCTATGTACGTGAAGGTTGGGATCCTGCCACCGGTTGGCCAACCCGTGCGACTTTAGAAAAAATGGGCTTGAAAAATGTGGCTGACGATCTTGAAAAAGCAGGAAAATTAGGGGCTTCATAATGCAAAATGAACCTGTGCAAAAATCCGCCTTCGGCTATCGCATGGAATATCCCAGCGAAGAAGAAGTGCGTAAATTTAGTCGAGAACTTGATTGGCACGAACGCCTTGAAGTTCTTTCTCAAGGCTTTCACCGAGGGTGTTATGTTGAAGAATGCTATAGCATCACTTCCTTGACTCGGCAAATTGCCAAAAGAAATGACCGCAATCCCACCGGCGGAGTACGTACTCTTGATGGCGACGTACTTGTCAAATGGATTCGGGAAACCATTGGCGATACGGAACTAGCCGCCGTGGTGGAAAGGATTTTTGCCGGTGACGAGCACATGCAAGCAAAGGTTGATACCGTGCGAGTGGTACTTACCACACGTATGAATCAATACACCGAAGTTTTAGGTGAATTAGAATAATAATATTTATAATAATATTTTTCTGGGGAAAAC
>CAYJHV010000221.1:0-3508 GCA_964369825.1 uncultured Desulfovibrionaceae bacterium
TACATTATTGTGTCTTACTTTGACATAAAGTTTAAGATGTAGTATGCGTCTGCACAGAAAAAAGGGGAAAGTAAAATACTTCACAACGTATGGTTTTTATTCTTTGCGTTGAAAGTCGGTTTGAAGTCGTATCTTGTTGTATTGATTCAGCCTCAGCCATAACCTCAAGGGGATTCGTATGCTAAAACTTTATAAGTTCATAATTGCATTTTTGTGTTTTTACTGCACTATCATTTCTGCGCAAGCCTTGGCTGTAGACTATGATAAAGAATATCAAAATAGTGCCGCAGCGCTTGATATAATAAATGCCAAGGTAGCCTATAGCCAAAACATTACCGGAGCCGGGGTGAGTGTTGGGGTATTTGATCAAGCAACCAGAGCCGATCATCCGGAATTTAATGATGGCATAACGGTTATGCCTGCATATCTTATAGATGGAACACTATACACTCCCCCTTGGACAGATGAGAATATGCATGGAACCCATGTTTCGGGCATTATTGCTGCCAACCGTGATGGTGTGGGTATGCATGGTGTGGCCTATGGTGCTGACCTTTTTACCATGTCAGTTCTTCCGGCTGAAGATGATAATGTAGAACTGGCGGTGGACTTTAAAGAATTTTTTAGACTCTATCCACAAGTTCGCATAGTCAATAATAGTTGGGGTTCGCCTTTTTTTCCATATATGCCTTATACTGCCACTGCAGCTGATAACTTCGATATACTAAAGCAGCACGAAGTATTTAATAATGTGCAAGCTTTTATCGATGATATGCTACAGACAGGAGTACCCCCTCTCCCCTATCAAATGGCAATATATGCCCTTGAAAATCCGGATAAAGTTTTTGTATGGGCAGGCGGTAATGACGGCTTTCCTGTGGGATCTTATGAATCATTTATGCCACGTTATGTGGGATCGGCACTGAGTAATTGGCTCAATGTAGGCTCGGTTAACAGTTTTGGTATTACAAAAAATTCCGCCGGTGGTTTGGACTTAAGTTCCGGTGGCATAAGCGATTTCAGTGACCTTGCGGCAGGTTTAGAGCGTTGGACGGTTTTTGCTCCGGGAAGTATGATACTCTCTGCCGATGCCGCTAACCTTGATTATGTGAACAAGAGTGGTACGTCCATGGCATCTCCTGTGGTAAGTGGGGTGCTGGCTCTTGTGCAACAAAAATATCCGTGGATGACCGGCAAGCAACTGGTAGATACTGTTTTAAGTACAGCTAACAATAACATTACATTTTCTGATGGTTATATAGTGCAATGGGCAACTCAATCGAATACTTCACTTAAGCGTTACGATTTAATTTTCACTTATATAGGGCAGGCAGCACCTGTAAAATCTAAAGATGAAATTATACAGATGGTTACAGAGTACTACAATGACAATCGTGCGGTTTTGGACAGTGATGGAATAAGTCTAAGTTCTTTATTGAATTTAATTGACAGCGATCATTATGCTCTTGTGGGCAATGTTGATGCGGAGGCAATTATCGGTCAAGGCATTGTAGATGCCGGTAAGGCCGTGGGAGGCATTGCAGAGCTTGATGCCAACCGCATGACAGAAAAAAATGTCATAAATATTCCTGAGCTTAACGGTAGAAGTGATGCTGTGGAAGTATTTAATACCATGGGCTATAGCGGAGAATTTTCCAACGATATTTCACAATTTAAATGGAATGATAAATATCATTTTATTGATTATAAAACCACTGCCAATGGTGGAGATACAATGTATAATGCCGCCGCCGAAGCTCTAAGCGGAAAAGATATTGGTATTATGAAAACAGGCGTCGGACATTTGATTCTTTCCGGTGATAACAGTTATGCCGGTGCGACCATTGTAGATGGAGGTACCCTTAGCATTGCCACCCGTATGGATGGAAGTGGTGGAAATTTACAAAACTCTGATGTAATTGTGCGCAGTGACGGCACATTGTCCGGTAATGGTACCATTGCAACGCAAGTTATCAATAATGGTATAGTAGCTCCCGGTATGTTTGGGCTTACCGATGTAAGTGTTTATGCTAATACCACATTAAATATAAACGATTATGTGCAAGGAGCAAGTGGAACTTTGCAGATTAATTTTGATAATGACGGTAACCATGGCAAGCTTAATGCCACAAATTATACGACCAATGGGGGCAAGCTGATTTTTAATCCCGTGGTGGAATTTTATGATGGTAATACTTATAATTTTGCTATTTTTGAAGGTGCATCACCTACCGCTGCATTTTCTTCCACAGAAGTAGCTGACATTTCGCCCACTTTGGATTTTACTTTTAGTGCAAATAATTTGAATTCCTACACTTTAAATATACAACGTGCCCCAAACGCTTATAGTCAATATGCCGATGACACAACGAGCAGAGAGCTTGGCGATGCATTGGTAAGAATTGCAAGAAATGCCACCGGTGATATGCAAAATCTGCTGACGGCATTGGATTTTTCCTCTTCCAATGGGCATGACGTCAAAAAAGCCTTAAAGACTCTTGGTCCCGAAACCTATGATAATCTTAGTCAAATAAGTTTACGGCAGCAAAATAGCTTTAATAGTTTTGTGATGCAGCGTATACTTGCTCAAAATAAAACTAACTTCCCAGATCAAAACAGCAATGGTCTTGCCGCCGGAGATATTCCCTCTCGTACACATTATCAAGTGTGGGGGCAGGTGTTCGGTACTTTAGCGCATCAAGGAGAATATGAAGGAGTTGAGGGCTACACCGGTTCAGGCATTGGTCTCATTACGGGGCTTGATTATACTTGGGATAGTGGTTTCACTGCCGGCTTACATGTGGGACTTGTAAGGCGTAATACCGATGCTCTTGGCGAGCATGATGCCTATACAGAGACAGAAAGCTTTTCTCTCGGATTACAAGCAAGTTTTGCTCCGGAGCAATGGGGTGGTTTTTATGCTATGGCACAAGGTCGCCTTGGCTTTGAACAAAACGATATGCATCGTACCATTAACATTGGCAGTTATGAGCGTACCAACGATAGTAAGTGGATAGATTTTGTGGGCAGTATGCTCGTGGGTGGCGGTAAGGATTGGACAGCGAATAATTTTAACTTTGGTCCACTGGTTTGGCTTGAATATTCTTTTGTGCAAAGGCCGGAAATCAGCGAATCAAACGGTATGGCCACTCGCTTAGAAATGGACGCAACACATTATAACAGTATACGTTCAGCCCTTGGTTTTCATGTTGGTTATGTGGACGATATATCCGAAACCCTTAGCCTTGAGTTTGATGTTTTAGCTGCTTGGCAACATGAATTGCTGTATGGAAATGTGTCTACGACTACGTCCTTTGCAGATTACGGCGATATGAAATTTAATAGTGAAACTCCACTTCTTGGACGCAATACCTATAGTTTGAACGTAAGTTTGCGCTTAAACCATGTGGATAATTTTTTTGCTCAGTTTGATGTGGGCGGGGAAATAACAGATGCTAACGGACAAGCTTTAAACTTTGGCCTTAAATTTGGTTATAACTTTTAGCTA
>CAYJHV010000222.1:0-3493 GCA_964369825.1 uncultured Desulfovibrionaceae bacterium
AAGGTCCCTCCCCCGGAAAAAGTTATAAATTAGTCACCCTGAGAATTTCAAGATTAGTCTTCCATTTGCTGAATACCGTCAAGCTTCCAATTGCCTCCGCTCAGCGGACGTGCAAAGTGCCAAACTTCACGTACTTGCATGGTTTCGTTACTGCTGCCTTCACGCATAACCACATCAAAGTATACTGTTGCCATCTCTTCATTGTTTTCTGTGACAACACGAAGTAATTGTGCATTATTCAACAACACCTCATGATTTCCGACGCTGTCATCTTCAGCCAGTTGCGCTTTAATTTCTGCCAGTACAGCCGGTGAAGTAAAGAGAGCAATGTCGTCAACATCACGTTTATCCCAAGATTTTTGCAAACGAGCAAAGGCTACTTTTGCACCTTCAAGGAAATTTTGCACATCAAAGTTTGGCGGTATTTCCGGAGCAGATTGAGCCTGACCGCCACCAAGACCGCCCCAGCCGCCGGCAGTATTTTGATCGGGCTGAGCATTTTGATATTGCATTGTTTGAGGCTTCGGAGATTCATAAGCGTTTTTACTTGCACCATAAGCGTTTTGGCTTGCACCATAAGCTCCCGTAGCAACGGCTGCGCCCTTCATACTTGGTGCAGTATTTGATGCAGAGCGTCGCTTAAAGGCACTATAGAGCTTATAGGCTAAAAATGCCAATAAACCTAAGAGTATAATATCCATAAAGCCACCGTCGAAACCTCCACCGAAGAGAAGCGAACCAAGCAATGTTCCTGCCAGTAAGCCGCCAAGCATACCTCCTGCCCCGCCCAAGAAGCCGGATTTTTTTGTGGCTGAATTTTGAGTCACTCCCGGTTGTTGTTGCTTTGAAGGTGACGCTTTTTGGCTCATACTTGGTTTACTGCCAAAGGATTTTCCTCCGCCAAAACGGCGTGCGGCATCGGCATCTTGTACTGCAAGACAGAAAAGCGATCCAATAAATAAAAATAATACAAAAAAATGTTTCAATTTCATTGTGTTCCTCTTAATTTCAAAGTTATTAAAATGTTTCTTGTTCCACCAAGACGGTACAAACATAATGCATAAAAGAAAAAAAGCAAACATTTTATGCCTGATATTTTGTGGTTTTTAATTGTATCCTTTATGCAAAATAATCTGTAATCATTGACTTTAGGCATATGTTATTTTAATCTGCTTTTTAGTAAAGCTGATTTTAAGGTGGGAGTTTTAGTGGCTTGAAATATTAAGAGCTTATCCATAAATAACGTATTGTGGCCGATTATTGCGCCAAAGTACATTTATTTCCGGACAAGCACTAAATAAAAGAAAAAACTTTTTTGGGGAGACCATTATGCCAAAAATATTTTTGCATGTGTGTAGAGTTTTTTTTGTTTTCGCATTTTTTAATTTTGCGACATTTATTAATTCTGCTTGTGCCAAGGAAAAAGTCTTGCTTGATGCCGACATGGTGGAAGCCTTTGACGATGGTATTGCCATGCTCATGTTGGCCGCTGCTCCGGGTATAGATTTAGTGGGTGTAACCACTGTTTCCGGTAATTCTTGGGTGGAAGCAGGTACGGCATTTACCTTGCGTCAATTGGAAGTAGCCGGAAAAACAAACATTCCCGTAGCCATGGGCGCAGATTTTCCGCTCCGTCCCGGGCGACATGATAATCTTAATGCTGAAAGGCAACTTTTCGGTATCGGGCATGATGTGTGGCTTGGTTCCTTCGGACTTCCCAAACCTAAAAGTTGGCAGGATTTTTATGCCACACATTATAAAACAAAACCTACTTTTGCTCCCATAAAACAACATGCCGTGGACTTTATTATTGAGACAGTGCGCAACAATCCCAATGAAATTACCATTGCCGCCATCGGACCTTGTACAAATCTGGCTTTAGCCATACGTAAAGCTCCGGACATTATACCGCTCATCAAGCGAGTCATTTATATGGGCGGAGCTTTTTTCCAGCCGGGTAATGTAACACCGGCGGCAGAATATAATTGGTGGTTTGATCCTGAGGCTGCTCGTATAAGTGTGCGTGCTCCTTTCAAAGAACAAATCATGGTAGGTCTTGATGTGGCCGAAAAAATTGAATTTACGAGAAAAGAATACCATCGTATAATGAAAACTTTAAATGGCAATGCATTGGGTAAAATGCTAGAAAAATCGCATGTGGGTGTCAGTTTTAATAAAGACAAAAATTTTAGTCACTTTGTTTGGGATGTGCTTGTGTCTGCCATTCTCATAGAACCAAGCATTGTAAGTAAAGAGGTTACCTACTTTGTGGATGTAAATGATGCCTTTGGTTTGTCCTATGGGCAATCATTGGCTTATCCCAAAAATGGTCCTTTGGGAGCGCAAAAAGCAAGCATTATTTTGGAAATTGACGAAAAACGCTTTTGGGATATGGTGAATGATGCTGATTTTTGGAAAACAATCACCCCTTAATGCAATGAAGAACGCAAAAGACTATTTTACATTTAAATATTGATTTTCTTAAATTAATTTGTTCCGGGAAGAATATTTTGTCATAAAAGGTTCTTCCCGGAAAATTTTAAAATTACAATGCCGTGATGTGCCCTGAGGTGCTTGTGATTAATATGTCATTTTGGTAACAAACACCTTGACGTAGTCACCAATTATAGATTATGAGCATTATAAATTGGGCTTTGAGAGAAAGGGCACTGACGATAAGTGCCAATATCTGCCTTACTTTACTCACAAGAGTTTTATTTTTATCACTATTTTTATGTTAGCATAAAATGCATTTTACTTTGACTTTTGTTTTTACAAAAAGCATGAGTCTTTTGAGGTATGAATTTTTATGGATGCACTTGAGGTGTTTCGCCCCAAAAAAAAAGAAGTGGTCAGCGCATGGACTGAGTCGGTGTTTAAATCGTACCCGCTGGATACAACGGGTTTTTTGCGCACAAAACAAGATGATTTTGCCAATCCCGTGGGTGAAATCACCAATACCGTGGGCAATTATATTTTTGACGCCATTGCCGGAGAGCATATTCTTGAAGATAAATTATATATGGCATTGGAGCGTTTTGTGAAAATACGCTCGGTGCAGGATTTTACACCTTCACAGGGTTTGGGTGTGCTTTTTGTGTTCAAACAAATTTTTCGTGCGGCATGTTTGCCGGAATTTGAAAAAAAAGGTGATGTTGCCGCATATCTTGAAGCAGAATCTCGTCTTGATACCATCTGCCTCATGGCTTTTGAAATGTATGTCACAACTCGTGATACTCTTGCTCAAATGCGCATCACAGAAATTCGCAATGGGCACTCGCAAATAGTACGTTTGGCACAGCGTCATGGGCTTGTGCCAAAAGAAATGGCTTCAATTATTAAGGATTAGATTAGTCTTACCTTAATAATAGGCATAATGCTGTCGTTTTTTCCACCGATGTGGGAGAAAATATGTAACCGATATTTATCGGCTTTGTATGAACCTCTAGCCCAGTGAGGTAAGATAATGATCACTTCATTACTGGTAGTCTTG
>CAYJHV010000223.1:0-3462 GCA_964369825.1 uncultured Desulfovibrionaceae bacterium
CTCAGTTGCAACTTGAAATAGTCACCCCTGAAAATCAGGTGGTGAACGAAAGTGTGGACTATGTCTCTTGTCCCGGTATTGACGGTGAGTTTGGCGTGCTCACAAATCACGCTTCTTTGCTGTCGGCTTTGAAAGTTGGCGTTTTGCGCTATGACCAAAGCGGTAAGCAGGAATTCGTTTTCATTTCCGGCGGTTTTGCCGATGTGAATGAAAATGTGGTGACCATACTTGCCGAATCTGCCGAACGTGCCGCTGATATTGATAAAACTCGTGCCGAAAAAGCAGAGCAGCGTGCCAAGGAACGTCTTGCACATAAAGACGAAAATCTTGATGTGCAGCGTGCAGAACTTGCTTTACGTCGTGCCACTGTACGTTTGAGTATGTAAAAAACAAAATATACAAATAATTGGGGAGGAATATTTTCTCCCCAATTATGGGTATAATTACTAAGGTAAAATCATGTTTCATCTTTTCCCCACTTGATGCACGAAATCAGAACTTCACGGTGTGAGGTCTTGGTCTATGGGGAAAATCATACAATCCTTCTGATATATTCTGCTTCCTCGTAAACCATTGTAGCATGTGCTACTTTTTCAATAATTTTTACGAGGAATATATGATCAAAAATATTTTTGCCACTGCTTGGGGCATCATAGTTACCGGTGCCATTATTGGCGGTCTGGCTATTTTTCTACAATATTTGGGTAACCCCGGAAATATGGGCGTTTGTGTCGTTTGCTTTAATCGAGACGTTGCCGGTGCCATAGGCTTGCATACAGCCGCCGTGGTGCAATATCTACGCCCGGAAATTATGGGTATGGTTTTGGGCTCCTTCATTGCTGCTATAGCATTCAAAGAATTTAAACCTCGAGGCGGTTCTGCTCCCTTCATTCGTTTTGCCCTTGGTTTTATGACCGCATTGACCGCTTTGGTTTTTCTTGGATGCCCATGGCGTACCATTTTACGTCTTGCCGGCGGAGATTTTAATGCCATTGTCGGTTTTGTGGGTATTTTTGTGGGTGTTGGCATCGGTACTTTATTTTTCCGTAATGGTTTCAGCCTTGGACGCAGTCATGTACAAGCCAAGACTTCCGGCTTTCTCTTCCCATTGCTTATGTTGGCACTTTTAGCATTGATTCATTTTTATCCACTCATGGCAGGTGAAGCTAAATCCGGCATTTTAAATTATTCTTTGAAAGGACCGGGGGCCATGCACGCTCCCATACTTATTGCCCTTGGGGTTGGTTTACTCATTGGTTTTATTGCTCAGCGTAGCCGTTTTTGCAGTATGGGTGCCTTACGTGACCTTATTTTATTCAGACAAACCCATTTATTATGGGGACTGCTTGCCATGTTGCTGGTGGCATTTGCTGTTAATATGGCCCTTGGTTCTTTCCATGCCGGCTTTGAAAAACAACCCATTGCCCATTCCGACGGTTTGTGGAACTTCCTCTCCATGCTGGTGGTGGGATTGGCTTCTGCCTTGGCAGGCGGCTGCCCGGGGCGTCAACTTTTCATGTCGGGAGAAGGCGATAATGATGCCGCAATCTATGTTATGGGAATGTTGGTAGGTGCTGCCATGGCGCATAATTTTGCCATTGCCGCTTCCCCTGCCGGAATTAATACCAACAGTGCGTTTGCTACCGTTGCTTGTCTTGTGCTTTGTCTTGGCATTGGATTTTTTCAAAGTAAAAGAGGTTCATAATGATAACTTTAGATACATGCGGTTTGTCTTGCCCCCAACCTGTGCTGATGCTTTTGCAACAAATAAAAAAAGATGCGGCGGATGTTTTGGTGGTTATAGTTGATAATGAAGCCAGCCTTGAAAATGTAACTCGAGCCGCTCAAAATAATGGCTATGTGGTGAGTAAAAAAGATTTGGCTGAAAGTACCGAATTGACACTTATTAAGGAATAATATTTATTTTTTATGAAAATACTAGAAAAGCTGAAAAAAATTTTTTCAGGTACAGATAGTAGCAATTCCTCCTCCATATCCGACAGGGGTATGCTTATTTTTGAGCATACCTCTGCGGTCATTAGGGCGGAAACGCTCTTAAAAACAGCAGGGTATACGGTGGAGGTCAAAGCACCTCCGCCAAATTTACATAAAGGTTGTGACATGATTTTAGTCATAGAACTCATGTCGCATATTGCCATTTTGAAATTACTGGAAGAACAGAATAATGCCCCTTTGGAATTGTTGCCCATGGCGCACAATTTGCTTGAGCCTGTTTCTTTGTTTCAAGTACAAGATTTTGGACAGTGGCTTATGGTACGGGCTGCCAATATGAAAATTACCGTGGATAAAAATACTCAGATTATTGTGAATATTTCCGGCGGCGGTTGTCCCGACGTGCCTTATTTGGCGCATAAACTTGTGGGATTACGCCTTGATGAAGCGGAAGAACCTCGCCACATGGGGCAAACTTTGTGTTGCTATGCCCTGCAAAAAGCTTTTGGTGAAGCAAGGCGGATTTTAATATGTGGCTAATTATGGGAACCAGCCCGCAAGTGCCGCAAGGTGAATTGCTTTGTGGTACGTATGAAACCAAGGAAGCAGCCATCGTCAGTGAAAGCGGTATGCATTTGCGCCTTGAGCGAGGCATAGAAACACTTGCCACGGCGGCAGCCTTGGTTTGTGCGCATTTTAAGGTAAATGCACCTCATATTCTCTGCGCCGGCGATAGAGGCGACGGTAAAGGTAGTCGTAAAGCCTATGCTTATTTTGCAGAAAATATTCAATCCTTGCAAGCGCAATATGGTTTGCAAGGTGTGACTTTTCATTATCTATTTCCCGATGTGGACGGACATAATAAAGTGCTCATGGCTTTGCAAGCCTTACCGGAAAATGCCCCAAAGCCCATATTGGTGGCTGATGCCGGTTTTATGTATGTGGCAAAAATGAGCGGCTATGCCGACTATTATGACCTTTTTACGCCGGATTTGGGTGAAATGGCATTTTTGGCCGATGAACTGGCACCGCATCCTTTTTATACCAGAGGTTTTTTGCTTGATACCAATCATGATGTACAAGAATTATTGTCTCGTGCCATTGACCATGGCAATGTGGCAAAAAATCTCATCATTAAAGGCAGTACAGATTACGTGGTGCAGGGCACAAATATTGTGCATAAAGTACATGCACCCTCTGTTGCCGGTATGGAAGCCATCGGCGGTACCGGAGATTTAGTGACCGGCATTGTGAGCGGTCTTTTGGCAGCAGGCTTTGCCATGCGAGAGGCTTGTATTTTGGCAGTGAAAACCAATCGCTTGGTGGCACTTTTGGCAAAACCCACACCGGCAACGCAAGTTCATGAATTGACACCTTACTTGATTGAAGCTTTGAGCAAGGTACATGGGGAGGAATGTGGGGATGATTAGAGTATTTTAACATTTGTCTCTCTATTGATATTTTAAATATTGTAAATCTATTGCTTGACATTAGCTTTACAGTATTTAT
>CAYJHV010000224.1:0-3448 GCA_964369825.1 uncultured Desulfovibrionaceae bacterium
CTTATTTTCGGCATTTTTATTTGCGTATTTTAACTAAAAAATTGTTTGATTTTAAGTTATCCATATTTCTCAGTGACGACTAAATATAATTTTGCTGTTAAGAATGTGAAGTTTCTTAAAACGACAAAATACAGTGTGTAGAGAAAAATCTCAAAATTCAATCACTTATCTTCATCCGTTTTAAGCTCCTCTGCTCTCTGACGCCAATAGGCTGCTTTATCAGTATCTATCTCAATTCCATCACTGTTTTCGTATAGTTCAGCCAAGGTTTCGGAAGCCACTCTAGAGTTATTTCTCGCTGCTTTTTCATACCAAAAAATTGCCGCTTCCATATCTTGCTTCACGCCTTCACCGTTGCGATATAATCTGGCAATATCACAATAGGCAAATTCATTCTCGGCTTCTGCTGCTTTTTTATACCACATAAAGGCTAATTCAAGATTTTGCTCAACACCTTCACCCGTATAGTATATATCCCCAAGGGCTAACTGAGCCTCTGAGCGACCATTTTCTGCCAGTTCCAGAAACAATGCATGAGCTTCTGCATATCTTTCTTCATTACCATATAATACAGCCATATCATACTTGGCATCTTCATACCCATTTTCAACAGCTTTTTCATACCAATAAAGCGCAGCTTTTTGATCTTCCGGTACGCCATTGCCCGTATAATATAAATTTGCAAGTTCATTTTGAGCTTCAGCATAATTGCCCTCAGCAGATTTTTTGTACCAAAATACAGCTTGCTCCAAATCTTCGTCGACGCCCTCCCCATACTCATAAATTTCACCAAGTTTATATTGTGCCACTGCATGTCCTTGTTTGGCCGCTTCCAAAAACAAGGCTATTGCCTGAGAATATTTCGCATTATCATAATGCTTTACTGCTTCTGTATACACAGTTTCCAGTGCAGTTTGAAGTTCCTCCTTGGAAAGTTTTGACACAGCGTTTGACGATGAGGTTGAATAATCTGTGCTCGAGGTATCTTTTTTAGATTTATCGTTACGCCAAAAAAGCAGCAGAACAACGATAATTCCCAGAACTGCGAGCCATAAAAAATCATTTGATAATAAATCTTGCATAAAAAATCCTTTTATTTTAAGTATATTTTGGGAAGAAAGTATGGTACAATAAAAAAGCAAAATGTTGATACTCTCTTTAACTTTTTTGCCCTTACAACGTGAAATATTGCATTTACACAGCCTAAATGCAATAAATTTTTAAATCACCACCTTTTTTAAGATGTGATTTTCGTGGGAAAATCTTGTATGAAAAGATTTTCCCACGAATGATTTTATAATTCAGGATAATCTATACCGCTATAGTAATTGTTGCACCTTCCACCCTTCTTCTTGTGCCGTTTGTTGTGCAAGGCTGCCGCCAAGTACGCATATACGCCCTTCTTTTTGCACTTTATCCATAATATGTGCAAATTCATGAAAATGTTCCTTGGTGGTGGAAAGTATTTCATCTCGCATTTGTTGACGAGCTTCATTGCTGTCACCGCAAATATGTCTGATAAGGGCGGCATGACCTTTGGCATCCGGTAAAAGGTAGGTATCAAGTTCGCCAATGGCACCCACTATGGCACCGGAAAGCGTGCGGGCATCGGGTTCAAAAGCACGTAAATATGCAGAGGTATTATCGTAAGTATTGAGGGTTCCTTTTACCGCAGGATCACGGTACGATGCTTGTACCAAGGTACCGCCAAGGCGATCAAAGGCGCAAAAAGCACCATAAGCACCGCCAAGCACACGTACTTTTTCCCATAAATAGCCCATGCGCAAATGACGCATAATAACTTGCACAGAACCATGATAGTTATAACCCAATTCATAGATGTTGGCACCTTTAGCCACGTAATTAATCTGGGCTTGGGTGGTAAAAGCTTCGGCATGGGGCAATTGTGCCATATGCCATTCTTGCTCTTGAGAAGTCAGGCTGTTTGCCGGCAAAGCTTGCATAAGCTGTTTTGCTTTATTTTCCAGTATTTGCAAACTGTGTGCATCGGCAGTACTGCTTAAAATACAAGAATTTCCATTGACAACCAAGGAATAAAGCTCTTGTAAATCAGCCAGTAATGCCGGCCAATCATCTTCTACTTTTTGGCAAAGAGTGCGCACTGCTTCCAAATAACTGATACCGCCGGTCAATTCTTCCAGCCAACCGGTGCGTGTGTAGCCGGCACGAATACGAGAAGAAACGGAAGCATGACCTGCCACCACAAGACCATGTTCAAGACGGGCTTTGGCTTCGAGCAGCATTTGCGCAAGACGTTCTTGTTGATCAAAATTTGGTTCCAGTAATATTTCATGGAGAATATCAAAGAGCTCATCCACTTTATCTCGAACAGCTTTGCCACCTACGGAAAGATAAGCCAAGGGTGCACGGCTTTCTTTATGCGTTGCCAAGAAGGTGGAAGCACCTACTCCGCCGGTTTTGGCAGCCATGCGCATTCCCATGTTCACAAAATCATGTTTTTTCGTTCCCATTTCTGTGAGAGAGCGACCCAAAAGCGGTACCAACGGCAAAAGACGTGCGGGTACGGCATGAAGCGGTAACAATAAATTAACGTAGGAAACTCCGGACGTATCCAATTCATGAGCAATGAAATTTTGTGCTTTTTGAGGCTGCACATTTTTTACTTCAATGGGTAAAATGCTATTTTTCAAAGGTAAATCTTCTATACCCACACAAGGTATGCTGGCAAGGGCTTCGGGACTGTCCGGCTGTTCTTGAATTTCACGCAAACGCTGCGTTTCTTGAGTAAGTTCAAGGCGTTCGTCAGCAGAGCAAGCGGCCTGAATACGAGCCAAATGCGCACGTTCCCTTTCTTCACGTTCAGCCCCAAGTCCGGCATCGGGAAGGAGGATGACGGTACTACGATGCTCATTGTCCAAAAACCATTTTTTAAGGCAATCTTCAAATACTTTTTCACCCTTGGCAAGACGAGCTTTGATTTCAGCCAAGGGAGCTTCCCATGCCAACGCCGCAAGGGGATCGCCATCATATAACCACGTGGACAGGCTTTGTACCATGGCAGCAAGCCCACGGGGAAAACGTCCGGAATTGTTTTCTCGTAAACTAAATTCCACACTGTTAACCGCAGCTTCAATGGCTTCTTGTTGAATACCGCCGGCATTGACATCGGCAAGTTCGGCTAAGGTTTCAAGGATAAGCATTTCAGCTTCCGGTACTTTATGCGGCTCAATGCCTTTCAGACCGACAGAGTAATACATTTGACGTAAATCGCTTTCAAGTCCGATGCCTGTGGTATCTTCACCAAGCCCGGACTCAATGAGTGCTTTTCGCAAAGGAGAACCCGGCAAACCTTCAAGAATGTGCTCCAGCATTTCTAGGATGAGGGAATTGGTACTGTCTGCCGTTTCACACAAAAGCCAATTAACGGTAAAAAGTGCTTTGCTATTGTCTTCACTGCCGGCATAAG
>CAYJHV010000225.1:0-3422 GCA_964369825.1 uncultured Desulfovibrionaceae bacterium
ATGAGCTAAAAATTATATGTTATACTAAAAACACAATTAACAACTTAGAATCAAATCATTTTTTATTTACGAAATAAATAAAAAATGCGCGTGAAAAGTTTTTGGGGGACCGACCCAAAGGGTGCCGAAGGCATTTGCGTTAGTGAGCTTGCGAGCTTTACGCAAATCGAGAGTAACACGGTCTGGGGAAGAACCTTTTGTTCACAAATGGTTCTTCCCCAGAAAATAAGATTTTCTTCAGAAAATAAACTTTAGGAACTATGCTAACGCATAAGCAATTTCTTCAAAAGCTCTTGTAATTCAACTGCCATGGTTGACAAATCTTGTACAGCTTCTGAAGCTTGTTCCATGCCCATGGCAGTAGAATTGGCAATGTGATTAATTTCATCAATGGAACGATTAATTTCTTCAGATGTAGCAGATTGTTCTTCTGCTGCTGTGGCAATGCCGGAAATAAGCCCTGAGTTGGCATTGGCAAGGGTTAAAATTTCATTTAAGGAATCCCCGGAGACGGCGGCAAGTTCTGTGGCCTTACCAGCAAAGCCGGCACTTTCGCTGACCCGATTGATATTCATGGTTGTTGTTTCTTGAATACCTCGAATGCTGTTACCAACTTCGGTGGTAGCCGTCATGGTTTTTTCTGCAAGTTTACGTACTTCATCTGCTACCACAGCAAAGCCCCGCCCTGCCTCTCCGGCTCGTGCTGCTTCAATGGCCGCATTTAAGGCTAAAAGATTTGTTTGATCGGCAATATCAGAAATAACGTCCATAACACTGCCAATACTTTCGGCTTGCGCTCCCAATTGCTTCATATTTTTCTCAAGTTCCAGCGTTACATCATTTACACTCTTAATGGCACTGACCACTTGATTGACAAGTTCTGCACCTTCAGTGGCTTTATCACGTACATTGCTTGACTGTGTATTGGCATCACCGGCATTACTTGCCACTTCAAGAACTGTGGAGTTCATCTCTTCCATGGCTGCTGCTGTGGAATTGACACGATCTCGTTGTATTTGTGAGCCGCTGGAAACCTCTTCCACTTGGGCAGACAATTGCCTTGAAGCCGTGGCCATGCGTTCCGAAATATTTTGCGCTTCATTGGCTACTTCCACAATGGTTCGTTGCGTACTGGTAATTTCTGTTAGGTCAGTAACAAGCTGTAAGACACAAGCGAGTTTACCATTTTCGTCGATGAAGGGAATGGCGGTGTAGGAAATATCAAGCACCTTTCCTGACGGTCTTGCCACAGTAGTTGCCGTTGCCGGACGTAATGAGGCTACGGCAATATTTAAGGCATCGCCGGGAGTATCAGAATCGTCTCTATTCATGACTTCTTTACAGGTTTTGTTGAGATAACTTGAACCGGCAATATTTTTACCCACACTGTTCAAATAGACAATGCGCAAGTTTTTATCCAAAACTACCACCGGAGAGGTGAGAGCGTCCAATACGTTTTGATATTGCGTCAAAGTAACATTTGTGCCTTCCACAAGTTCAGCATAAGCACCTTGAAATTTTTGACTATCCCCTTGAATTTCCATATGACCGTTACGTAATTCATTTTTAACACGTGCATACTCTTGAATAATTTGATTGAGCGACTCCGGTATGGAGCGCAGAGCATTGGCAAGAATGCCAATTTCATCGCCACGTTTTACGTCCAATGAACCCTTAAGATTTCCATTGGCGATGGCTGTGGCAAAATCTGCTCCCTTACGTACAGCCATTACAATGGGGCGTACAATAAAATATACGATAATGGCACTTAAAATTACTGCTATAAGAGTAGAATATAAAGCAAGGTCACGAGTTGTGGTTAAATCTGAAAAAATATCCCGTTTTTCTGCACGGGCAATGATGGTCATATCACTGTCCTTTAACCTAGTATGGTAGGCAATGACCGGATAGCCGGCAAGATTAACATATTCAGTTATACCATCAGCCCCATTAGCAATTTTTTGCATGGTGGCTTCAATGGGGAGATTTTCTTTTAGAAGTGAATCCTTGTCCGGGTCAAGAACAATAAGTCCTTTCTCGTTAATGGCAAAAGCATAGCCTCGCTTACCCACTTTTATGCCGTTTAAAACTGTATCGTAAACTTTACTAAATGAAATGTCGCCACTGAGCACCCCAACAACATTTCCGTTATTATCCTTTACAGGATACACCACAGCCATGAGCACCTCATTGGTAATGGTAGACATACGCGGTGCTGCTTTGGGGATGCCTCCGCGCAACGCTATTTTAAAGTATTCTCTAAAATTCAAATCTGTTCCCAAAGCTCCGGGATTATTTGAGGCAATGATAATGCCCTTGGTACTTATCAGGTTAAAACCATTCATCATGGACAACTGATTTGTACGAGTGGCAAGCCAATTATTCATGGCTTTTACTTCACTTTCGTCATGAAACTCTTTTGCTGCATAATCAACCACAACAGTTGATTCCGCTGTTACATGAATGAAGGAACTTGTTGAAGTAATAGTATAATCCAGCATACGTTGCAAAGTTGCCGTTGTCGCCTGCATGGTGTTAATGGATGATTGTGTTAAGGACTCTGCTGTTTGATTATACGTTAAATAACTTAAAGTTCCCATGGAAAGAATTAAAATCAATGAAATAGGTAATAAAATTTTTTGTAACAAATTCATAGAAATGCTCCTTTGTTTCTTGTGCAAGATTATCGGCATTAATAAAGAAAACTTAATATTAAGTTATGAATTGAATTTCAAAAAAGATGATAAGAGATGATAAATGTCTAAAAATATACAAAAATACAATAAAAAAAACCCCACGTAAAAACGCAGGGTTTCAAACTGAGCCAATAAAGATTTTAAGAGCCGTGACAACCGGAACCTTTAGCGCAACCGGTTAATTTTTTCTTGTAATCTTTGTCATCGGGTTTCTTAGCGGCTACCTTTACGTGACAACTGACACAAGTATCATACTTGGTGCCCTTTTTGGCGTGCATAACGTAATAATAACTCTTAGTGCCTTTTTTAGCCTTAAGGTCATCATGACAACCTGCATCACTACATTTTTTGTAGCTTTCCACACCGTCTACGGGATGGTGACAGTCTGCACAAGCCACATCTTTGTGTGTACTATGGTTAAAAACAACAGGTTTTTTGGACACAGCCATTTTCAACCCATCCGCCGGCACCTCAGGCTTTTCGGCTAGGGCAGGAAGCGCAAAGCCAATACCAAACAATGCCACAAAAATCCAAAGAACATTTCTCATAAATCATCTCCTCGTTTATGATAAATACGAGGCTACATTACAACAATAAAGAAAAGCTGTCAAGATGAGTGAAATATCTATAATGAGAGACGTTCAGGCTATTCTAATTTAAAATATTTTTCGGGGGAGGGACCTTTTTGAAAAAAGGTCTCCTCCCCCAAACCCCCACCCCCAAAAA
>CAYJHV010000226.1:0-3406 GCA_964369825.1 uncultured Desulfovibrionaceae bacterium
TAATGCCACTTTGAAATAAAGTCAAGAGTTTTTTAGTATTCCATCTTGACAATTTAAGAAAATTTATATTTCACTACTTAAATATCAAATCCTGAGTCCTTTTTTGTGATTGCCAACGTAACAAATCACTCTTTTTCACGAAAATTCTTATAGCTCAAATCATATTTTTTTAAACGTAAGGCCATGACTCTTTCCGTAAGTCCCAGCATTTGTGCGGCATTGCCAAGATGTCCTTTGTTTTGCTCCAGGCTTTCCACAATATAAGCATATTCCAATTCATCAAGGCGATCTTGCAAAGAAGCCGAACCACTCAGCGCACCGGAACTTAGAACTTGAACGGCAGAGACATTGGGATGTGCCAGCGGACAAGTGGCTTTATGTAAGTGTACCGGCAAATGTTCCGGACGAATAAGCCCGTCATCTCCCACAAGTAAGGTTGCACGCTCCATGACATTTTGTAATTCTCTGGCATTTCCCGGCCAATCATAGCGCTGCAACATATCAACGGCTGTAAGTGAAAGTCGTATGTTATTACGCCCGTGGGCTGCGGCGTATTTATTCATAAAATGATTGGCAATGAGCGCAATATCATCCTTGCGTTCTCGCAATGGTGCCAAAGTAATGGGAAAAACATTTAATCGATAGTAAAGGTCATTACGAAATGTACCTTGTTTTACCATATCTTCAAGGGAGCGATTGGTAGCTGCCACAATACGAATATCCACTTGTCTAGTTTCTGTGCCTCCAAGGCGTTCAAAACGATGGTCTTGCAACACACGTAAAAGTTTTGCCTGAATGAGCATACTCAATTCACCGATTTCGTCCAGAAAAAGCGTACCGCCATGAGCCATTTCAAAACGGCCTCGACGCACGGCGATGGCACCGGTAAAAGCACCTTTTTCATGCCCAAAAAGTTCGCTTTCGATGAGAGTTTCCGGTAATGCGGCGCAATTTAGCGAAACATAAGGTTGTCGTGCCCTTGGGCTTGCGGCATGTATGGCCTGAGCGGTAAGTTCTTTCCCGGTACCGCTCTCTCCGCAAATGAGTACGGTGGTACAAGATGGTGCCACCTGCCCGATTTGTGTATACACAAGCTGCATGGCTTCAGAATTACCCACAAAAGCCGATGGGCGTTCTGCGGTGCGATTTTTGCTTAAAGTACTGCATTGCATATAGCTTTGACGTAATTTAGCGGCACGAGCCAGCATGGACGCCAAAATACACAGCAATTTGGCATCTTCTTCCAAACTTTGATTTGCGGTAAAAAGTCTGTCCACGCTCAACGCACCGATGACTTGCTCATCAAATGTTATGGGCACACACAAAAAAGACACTTCTTCTTTTTGCATATTACGAGAGCGGGTACGATTTAAAAACAAAGGTTCTTCAGAAATATGCGAAACCAGCATGGGTTTGCCCGTTGAGATAACTTTTCCGGTGACACCTTCACCTACTTTATAATGTCCTCGAGCTTTTTCGATGGGATTTAAGCCATAAGCAGCTTCTATATGCATTTTATCCCCTTGAGGCGAAAGCAAAGTGATACTGCCACGCATCATATTCAGATGTCTGGCCATAAGCTTGAGCGCACCGTCAAGGGTATCGGCAATATGTGCTGAGCTATCAAGAAGTTGACTTAGTTCGTAAAGTAAGTGTAATTCACGTGCATTTTTATCACCGTTAATATTGCTTAAATAAAAATCTTCCTCTGCGTCTGTGATTGCAGGCAATTCCTTCGTGCTGGGTAGATTTTCATTAGTTATATCTTTTTTTGCAGACAAAAGTGCTGCATTGTCATTTTTTTTATTGCGCATGGAAGTATTCCTAAAAAGTTTAACGTGTCAGTTCTACATTTATGTAAAAATCACTTAACTTTTAACTTTGCCATGCGCAATATTTTTTTTCACAAAACAGCACTTTTGGTATCATATACCTACATTTGCAGATATCCTTGCACAAATACAAAAATAATTATGATTGGAAGAATATATGTTAGGTAAAAGCGCAAATAGTGTGGAAACTTCCTGCCTTCACCGGTATTTGTCTCATTAAGAAAGTTAGTATACCCCCAGCCATAACGTGAGGTACAAAAGATCAGCATAAACAATGAACCTAGAGGAAGTAGATTTTTGCTCACTATGAAATCCTCTAAATCAAGTATACCCGAACCTTCACCAAGGGGTTGAATGTGTGACCATTCATTAAAGCCCAAAATACATGGCAATACGCCCACGAGAATGGCCACAAAAGTTATAACAGTGCTTTTTGCTCTTGAAAACTCATGTTTATCCATAAAATAAGCAATAATGCCTTCAAAAACAGCAATGACTGTGGTAAGTGCCGCACAAGCCATAAAAATAAAGAAAAGTAGACCCCAAAGATTGCCGCCGATCATTTCATTAAATACATTGGGTAAGGTAATGAAGATGAGTGCAGGGCCGGCGTTGGGTTCAACATCATAGGTAAAACACGCCGGAAAGATAATAAACCCTGCCATAATAGCTACAAATGTGTCTAAACCGATGATATAGGTAGCCTCACCTGTTAGGGAGCGTTTTTTACTTAGATATGAACCGAAAATCATCATGGAGCCGATGCCTACGCTAATGGTAAAGAAGGCTTGGTTCATGGCATCATTGAGTAAGTTTAAGAAACCTGCTTTTTGTACCTTTGCCCAATCGGGTGCAAGGTAAAACTCAATACCTTCGGCCGCTCCCGGTAATGTTAAGGAATGAATTGCCAGCACAACTAAAAGTAAAAGTAGACCAAGCATTAGAAATTTAACAATTCTTTCCACACCTTTTTGCACTCCAAGGGCGCAAGCACCGATGCCAAGAACAATAACGAGGCATGACCAAGCGTACATGGTCCAAGGGTCAGAAAGCATAGCCCCAAAAAATTGTCCGACTTCGGCAGCATTTAGGCTATCCAATGTTCCTGAACCGGTGTGAAAACAGTACGCAAAAAGCCATGATGCCACAGGTACATAGTACATCATGAGTATAAAACAAGCCAGTGGTCCGATAATACTGACTTTACTCCAATGTGTACCCTTGGGTTGCAAAGCAGAAAAGGCTGATCCCCAACTTTTGGCTGAGGCACGCCCAATGGCAAATTCCATTATAAGAATAGGTAAACCCATAGCGAATAAGAAGAAAAAGTACGCTGTAAGAAAAATTGCTCCGCCATATTGCCCTGCAATAAAGGGAAATCTCCAAACGTTTCCAAGACCAATGGCACAACCTGCTGAAACCAATAAAAAACCAATTCGGGAGGCTAACATTTCTCTTTGCATATAACTTCCTTTTATTACCTTTCTAAATAAAGGTTAGATTTAAAATGTCAGACAATTGTATACTTTTTTACTTTTAAATGCAAATAGAAATAGTTATAACAGCAGGGCAAA
>CAYJHV010000227.1:0-3388 GCA_964369825.1 uncultured Desulfovibrionaceae bacterium
AAAATTTTAAATAAACATTAAAAAATAAAACATTTTTTTATTAACTAATAAAATAAAAATTGGTTTAAAAATGTTTTTGGGGGGGGGGTCTGGGGGAGGAACCTTTTTGAAAAAAGGTCCCTCCCCCGGAAAATATTATAAAGAGGAGTATAAGGCTGTATTAAAATTTCTGCTACGGGAAAAATATAAATTCCCCGGCAAAATTTATTTGTGAAAACACCAATGCATCGGCATTTTCCGGAAAATTACTATTAGCTTGCCGGCACAGTCTCCACGCATTGGGTGAGGAAAAACTCACCTTTTTCAATCCACGATTTTAATTCATTGGCTATTTCCAACGACAGATTATAGCTGGTCAAGGGAACAGTCTTTACCTTCTTTTCCATAAACTCAATTTCACCGCTCATAAGCTCGTCAAAAGGTGCGTGCGCTAAAATTTTGGGGATGCAATTGGGGTAATCATGTCCGTAATCTTTAATGGGCATGAGAATATCACTATTATCAACGCCGGTAAACCAAGCCATTTCTTCATTTAAGATGGGAATGGGAATGCCCACACCTACATTTAAGGTGCAGCCATAGCCAATGAGCGAAAGCCCACGCAAATATTTTTGCTGCATGTGCTTCAAATCGCCTTTGAGCATAATTGTACCGGAGGCTGTCAAGGGTAAACCACGTTCGGTACGCTTGGGACTTGCCACATGCTGTGTACCGGCACCGAGAACATAACCAATACCTCCACCTAGAAAAATTCTCGTGCCGAGTCCGATGGTACGAAAATAAGGGTCATTGAAAAGCGGCGATAAATGCCCTGCGGTGGCATAGTTTATGTTTTGCATATGAGGTCTGAGCGGCCCCATATAGGTATAAATGACGGAACCGGTTAGATTTACCGCAGCATTATAATTCTGATAGCAATTTCTTGGGTTCAGTAGTTCTGCAAAGGGCAAATCTGCCAGCGTAATGTGCCTGTCGGACATACGCCTTGGGTAGCAGTCGGTACCATAGGATTCAGCTTTTAAATGTATACTTTTGCCTGCTACCAAATCTTCGATAACATGAGCTCCGCCATAGCTGAAGCTACCGGGATAGGGATTATTCAAGGGGTCGCCTTGCTTCATCTCAGTGGCACCAAGGTAACCGTCGGCAGCGGCAATACCGCCATAACAAGGCACTCCGTTTAAGCTAATACTGGAAGAACGCATGGCAGGGGGTTCCGGTTGCCCCATATTAAACAGCAAGCCGGAAGAACACATGGGAGAAAAAGTGCCGGTGGTTACAACGTCCACCTCTTTGGCTGCGCCTTCTTTGCCAAGACGACGCACAATTTCACACATTTCAGCGGCGTTGACCACCACAACCTTACCGGTTTTAATGCGTTCGTTGATTTCTGCTATGGTTTTAGTAACCTTGGTATGTGACATGCTCTGCTCCTTCTGTGCAATTTCTGGCAGACAAGAAATTTTTTAATGTATGCGCCTATTAATAAATTTGGCGTTTCAACGTATGGTATAATACTCCCCAATGTCAATTTTTCAAAAAAAGTATTGAGGAGTATAAACCATATGAAATACAACTTATTTTCTATGTGGTTCGAGTTCGTCCAAAAATTCTTGACGCACTTCAAAGCCACCGGCAAGGGCTTTATCAATGGCTTCAACGGAGCGGTCAAATTCGCCTTTTTCAAAAAGTGCCAAGGATAAATTATTCCAAGCAGGTGCAAAGTTAGGTTCACGTTTAAGCACTTCATTGCAGGCTTCAACACTGGCATCATAATCGCCTTCCATGAAATATGCCGTTGCCAAAGCATTGTGAGCTTGCACGAAGTTTGGTTCCCATTTGATGGCTTTCTTTAAGGCACGAATGGCTTTTTCCGGTTCGCCCCTTTGCAAGTGTACGTAGCCGATATTTCCCCAAGGAACAGGGAACTTTGCCCTGCAATTGGCAGCTTCTTCGTTGTAGCGCAAGCAACCGTCCAAATCGCCTCTTTCAAGGCAAATGCCGCCAAGTTGCACAAAGGCTTCGGCAAGGCGAGGTGAGTTGCGCAATGCCGCCAAGAAAGAATCCTCGGCACCCATAAAATCTCTTTTGCTCAAAAGAGCCAGACCAAGATTGTAGTGATGATTGGCACATTGTTCGTTTTGTTCTATTTCGCTTTTTAAATCAGCAATATATTCATCAATATCGTCATAGTTTTTTTTCATTTAATATGTCCTTCTTTCTTGAGTAAATCATGGTACCAAAGGCAAAAATCAAAAATTCCTAAATATTTTTCATCTTTATTGACTACACCCAAAGCGCATTCAAGGGCACCTCGACCATAATCATTGCTGTACTGACCTTTTTGGGCAGCCAACTGTAAAAATTCTCGCACCAATTGTTGTGTGGTTCTCTTGGTGGCATCAAGACGTATATCAAGGGGATCGTTGGGTTTTTGAAAGGGATCCCAATTGTCGTAACCAATGCGGTCCACAAATTTGCGCCGCCTTGGATTCATTTTTTCATAAATATGTTTCTTAAGCTCTTCTTGCTCTTCATTGAGCTCTTGACGTGTGCCGTCACGAAATACGGAGGCAGGAATCATTTCAAGCATATTATGCCTCCTTTTTTGCCGAACCGATGCCAAGATACTGTTCATCGTATTTTGTCAACAATGCCATGGACACAGGTACAAAAACTTGATTTAACTCACGAAAGCGACTGCGCACGGTTCGGGCGATTTCTTCCGAAAAAGCATCAAGACGTTGTTGAATGGCTCCCATATGTACGGTGGGGTATTTTCCACCCTTGGAAAAAGTATTTTTTCCGCATACATGCCCTTGACCATTAATATTTAAAGGCACACCATATAAACGACAGGTAATGGGACGCTTGTCATATAGTATACAAGAATTTTCACTGTTAAGCAAAGGGCAGGGCATACGCAAACGAGCAGCGGTATGCATAATTTCGGTGGCATCTTTGCCTTCCTTGCTGGCTTTATAAAAATCTTTTTTCATGCGTGTGGCAATGCGATCAAGATCGGCGGCACGCATAAGCGTATCCGAACGCTCTTTACCGTAAGGTATGCTTTGAGTAAAAGCCTGATTTAAATACATAGCCTCCACTAAGGACAAGTCGAAAAGCGCATGACAACAATCGCTACAGCCTTGCTCGCAGGTCACACAATCTTCGAAGTTTGACTGAATATGGGCAAAGAGGGCGTCTGTTTCTGCCACAAGGGCTTCATAACGTGCAAAAATATCAGAAAGATCCGGAATCATGTTTCCACCTTTAAAAAATATACTCAAATGCCGTCAAGGCGCAACGCCTCAACGGCACATTCTTGAGTCTTAAGAAAATAAGTCCTCACATGGCTTTTGGCAAGAAGAACACCATAAAAAAGTAG
>CAYJHV010000228.1:0-3377 GCA_964369825.1 uncultured Desulfovibrionaceae bacterium
CAGCAAAAGTTTTTCCCTCCCCCACAAGAAAAAATATCACTATTTTTGAACAAAGCAATCTACTGGGAAGGCATTATGCGCAAAAAGACATTGTGGTTATGCTTTTGGCGAAGTTTAAGCATAGGTTCAGCTATGTCTACCCGAGGTATGCAGAGGGTGGGCTTGCTCAATGCTCTTGATCCTGCCCTTCAAGAAATACATACTTCGTCGCAAGCACTTTATGTAGCTCGAAAGCGTTATCTTGGGCATGTACGCACGCATACTGTTTTTGCATCTTTATTGGTTGGACTTTTCATAGCATTGGAACAAGAAATAGCGGCAAAAAAAATGCGTGTGGAAGGTTTTGAAAAACTTTTAGCTACCACTGCCACCACACTTTCTGCCCTTGGGGATTCATTTTTTAGCGGATCACTCTCAGTCTTTTGGGCTCTTTTATGTTCTTTGGTCATTTTGTGGGGTTTTCCAAGTCTGGTGTTGATTTTTACTTTTATATTTGCTTCCTTTGTACTTTTTTTCCGAATATATATGTTTTTAATGGGTGTACAAAGAGGCTTGTCGGTTTTGCAATTATTGCGTAAATTTAATCTTATAAATTGTGCCGATGGCTTGAAAACGTGTAATGCCATACTTATCGCTATTTTTTTTGGAAAAATGTATACTCACGTTTCTCCTTGGTATTATGAAATTTTGGCATTATTTTGTCTTTTAGGAACGGCAATATTAATATATAAAGTACATATTTCACGACTATTTCTTTTGACTATGATTCTTTTTGCCTTTATATTATTTTAACGATTAAGAGAGCACATACTTTTTTTACGTAAAATTTCAGGGGGGATAATGAGTTTTGAACACGGTGATAATTGTTTACGTTTAGATGTTAAAGTACAACCTCCCTTGGGGCTACATGCTACACCGGCGGCAAAGCTTGCGGAAGAAGCCCAATTTTTTAATGCTGATATCATGGTTCACTGCGGAAAGAATAGGGCCAATGCCAAAAGCATGTTGGATTTACTTACCCTTGGTGCAGTGCAAGGCAGTGAGCTTTTTTTCTATGCCAAGGGTGAGGATGCCGATGCTTGCCTTGAGCGCATTGCTGAGTTTTTTTCCACAGAATTTAAAGGATAATTATGGCACGATCACAACTTTTCGGAACTTCTGTTGCTCCGGGTATTGCCATTGGCAAAATAGTTCGTACACACAATGAAGTGTCGGTGAAGGAATCTTTTGTTTCTCCCGAAGATATGCCCAAAGAAATTGAAAAATTACGTGCAGCCGCCAAAGCTGTAGGTGAGGATTTACAATTAAGTAAAGCCAATGCACAACTTGCAGAACACAGTGCCATCATTCAAACTCATATTATGATTAGCAAAGACCCTCGTCTGCTCGATGATGCCGAAGAATTTATCCGCAGCCAAAGATTGTGCGCTTCTTGGGCTTTGGATAAAGCCATCAATGCTCTTTGTGCAGCATTCTTAGATATTGACGATCCTTATTTGCAAGATAGAGCATTGGATTTGCGGGCGGTGGGCTTGCGAATACAATGTCGCCTTGCGGGCAAAGAATATGTACCGCTTGCCGACGATGCTCCCTGTATTCATATGGCAGACGACCTTTCTCCTGTGGATACTTTTGATTTACCGGTACACAAAATTCTTGCCTTGGTCATGGCAGAAGGCGGCGTTACCTCACATACAACCATTTTGGCACGTTCCTTAAAAATTCCGACTATTGTAGGGGTTACCGGTATTTTGGAAATAGCCAAAGACGGTGAACTTGTTATTGTGGACGCACTTTCCGGCTGTGTTTATATTGATCCCACCGAACAAGAAGTGGAAGAATTTTATGCTCGTAAGGCTGAATATGCCGAGTGGGAAGAAAGCGTTAAGCGCACTGCACATCTTGCATCGCAAACTCAAGATGCCGTGCGCATTGAAGTACAGGCAAATATAGACAATACCAATGAACTTGAGGAACTTGAAAGCTATGGCGCTGAAGGTGTGGGCTTGTATCGCACAGAATTTGCCTATATGCGTGCCAGAAAACTCCCCGGTGAACAGCAACTTTTTATGGAATATAGCCAAGTGGCAGAAAAAGTGTATCCTCGTCCGGTGGTTTTTCGTGTGCTTGACGTGGGGGCGGACAAAATGCTTGACAGTCAAAGCCCGCTTAAGGAAACAAATCCTGCGCTTGGTTTGCGAGGCATACGCTATTGTTTGCGCCATCAATCTATTTTGCGTACACAATTACGAGCTTTTTTACGAGCAGGCGTCAAAGGCAATATATCCATAATGTTACCTATGATTTCAAGCCTTGAAGAAGTACGTGCGGTGAAAAATATGATGTATGAAGTGCATCAAAATTTATGCATTCAAGGTATTGAACATGTGGAAAGCCTCCCACTTGGCTGTATGATTGAAGTACCGGCGGCAGTTATCCTTGCCGGAGCCCTTGCTCGTGAATGCGATTTTTTAAGTATTGGTACCAATGACCTTGTACATTATTTATTGGCCATTGATCGTGGCAATAAGCATGTGGCATACCTACATCAACCCCTGCATCCTGTGGTCAGTCAATCCATTAAAAGCATTGTGGACAGCGCCCACAGAGAAGGCATTGGCGTTTCTGTGTGCGGAGAAATGGTGACCGATCCTTATTGCCTTGCCATGCTCATTGGCTTTGGTGTAGACAGTGTGTCTGCAACACCAAAATATATTCCGGCGGTAAAACACCTTATACGTCAATTGGATGCAGAAAAATGTAGACATATGGCACAAACGGTGCTCACTACTTATGAAAGTACCGCTTGTACACGCATTGTCTCCAAAACATTGAATTTGAGTAATGATTACTCATTTTACACTTCAATGATTTCAATGCACGGTTAATGTTTATACTTAAATTTTAGTCTGTTACATTATAAATGGATATACAATGAGTAAAAAAAATTCACCGGCGACCATCGCTCCCAATAAAAAAGCCCGGCATCTTTATGAATTAAGTGATTTTTTAGAAGCCGGAATCAGTTTGACAGGTCCTGAAGTAAAAAGTTTACGAGCCGGTAAAGTCAGCTTCATGGACAGTTATGTGGATTTTAAAAATGGCGAAGCATTCATCGTAGGTTTACATATTGCCCCTTACGATAATGCTACTTATGTGGTGCAAAATCCCACACGAAATCGCAAATTACTTTTACATGCTCGTGAAATAACATCGCTTGCCGCAAAAGTTGAACAAAAGGGGCTGACCATTGTTCCTGTTAAATTGTACTTCAAACAAGGCAAAATCAAATTGGAAATTGCTGTGGGTAAAGGTAAAAAATTACACGATCACCGGGAAACCCTCAAACGTCGTGCCGAAGATCGTGATACACAGCG
>CAYJHV010000229.1:0-3374 GCA_964369825.1 uncultured Desulfovibrionaceae bacterium
TCGCATTGACGTAAAGGACGCCCGAAAATCAGCGGCATTCCGTCAGATTTGAAAGCTTCACCATACACGAGGTGAATGTTACCGGCATCGGTGCTTTGCAATTCAATGGCGGCCATAAGTTCTTCGTTGCCGTACCACACTGCTTTTTGACGTAAAACATCCGGCATTTTATTTTTGGCTGTAATAAAGAGCTGCTGTAAATCCACAAAGCCGCTGGCACCTTTACGTTTGTCCAACGATGCCACAGGTATATTGGCAATGCGAACGCAGGCTCTCCAATCTCGCAAAGCAAGCCCAAGACTCCATTGATAGCGATTGACAATGGCTTCGTAATGACGTCCGGCACTGTCTTCCACCGTTTGAATGCCAAGGTCTTTGTGCTCAAAACCACCTTTACTGCCTTTCGGGTAGATGCCGTGAACACTGCGTTCACCCCAAGAAATAAGCCAAGCAGAGGTTACATTGCCGGTACCGCCGGCATCAATAACATTGGGAGCGTCCTTTGCAGGATAACGTAAAGCAAGTCCCTTAAATTCATCGGGATTAACGTCGGAATCTCCATAGAATAAAGTACGGGCGGCCTTTTGACGCATGGCTTCGGCAAAAGCCACCGATTCACCGTCAATGAAGCGAGAGGCATTGTCGCCATAGAGATTGGATTCGGCTTCGTCAATCATCATACGAGCTTCCATCATGGAGCAAGGCTCTTTGACCTGCGTCCACTGACTTTTGCTGTAAGGGATGCCTTGATACAATCGACGCCAATACACTTCGGGTAAACCGGTTCGAATACGAGTTAAATGCCCATCAGATTGGTTGGATTCCATAAATTGCACATCGTCCAAAATGTCATTGGTTTCATTCATGAGTTCGATAATGGAACCGGCAGGTTCGCCGTGATAAAAATCACGCATTTCTGCCAACGTAGCCACCAAACCTACATTTTTCATAGCCATCTTGTATTCCCCTTTGAGTTAAAATGTGCTGTTAAGCGTTTGAAAATTTAGCTCGTAACGAATAAAATTTTTGCGCAAGTAAAGATGTAATGTATGCTTAATCACTATTTTTTGTTGTATTTGCCATACAAACGCTCATGCCTCGGCACTTCATTGGGAGCAGAATTACCAAGAAAAACAGCGTCTTCTCTGTGTGCCTTACCAATGGCGGCCAAAAAGCGTAACACATGAGGATTGTTGGCATATCCTGTTTCTTGCAAGACCTCAAAGAGCTTGTGATCGGGGTCAAAACGGGCAAGCCCTGCCTTGGCATAGGCAATGGTATTTTGCATACCGGCACCGCCAAGCTCTCGATCTTGACGTATTTCATCCGCCCAAGCGGCAATTTGATTGTCATATTCTTGTTGCTGTGTGCGGGCATTACGGTCGGCGATTTCCAAAAGTTTTTGCGCGCTGACATTGTCAAGTCCAAGCTCTCGTGCTTGCTCTTCAAAAATGGCCTGCTGTGCTTCATTCAGGCTCATTCCTGCCGGAATTTTCAACTCATAACAAATTTTTTCGCCGGACTGAGTCCTCACGGCTCCGTCCTCGTCAAATACCGTGGCACGGTGTTTCACAAAACCCCCCTGCGCTTGTTGTTGTAATGCGACTTCCTCAGACACTTTCTGTGCATTCTTTCTACGCTCCATGTTTTTCCTCCTCATAATCCATGATTAATTGCAAAATGCTTTGCGCACTTTGTCCACTGCCAAGCCAGCGCATAAATATGCGTCCTTCTTTTTTAAGCAGAAGAGCATACTTCATAAATATATAAAATATAGTTGTTATTCTTATAATTTAATAGCTTATAAAAATTTTATTTATCTAATATTTATGAAGATATGCTTGCCATAAGCAGGCGCACGGCTTCCCGTAGGTGGCGATCAAAAGATTTTTGCGCTTTCTGTACATCTTCTGCTTTATTTTGCATGGTTGTGAAAATGTTAGAGTGCATTATACATTTTCTCCTTGCTGTTTGCCTTGATGCTCTTGAGATTCTGCACCAATAAGCTTTGTTTGCTCAAATTGCCCTATTTGCTTTTCTTGCTCTGTGGCAGCATTTTGATTCACTTGGTTTGCCGGCATTTGCTCATTTATCACACCAAACTCCTTCAAGCCTTGCTCCTTCACAGCACCAAAATCCTTCAAGCTTTGAAGCAATTCAGCGGCAACTGTACCGTCATCCAACTTAATTTTTAAAAGCCCTTCCACACTTTTTGCTAAATCTTTAAGGTTTTGCATGGTAAGTTTTTGCTTTTCCTGCTCCGCTTGCTGCATAATGGCGGCTTGTTCTGCCTCTTTACGCTGCGTGCGCACTTTTTCCCTTTCTTCCTTGGAAAGTAAAATACCGGGAGCCACGCCCAAATATTCTGCATATTCTTCCACGGCTTTGTCCGTATGCAAGGTATCTATGGCTTCAGGTTTGGATGCGGCAATCCTTTGTACAAAGCCCACAAGCTTATCCACCGCTGCGGTACTGACCATTTTTTGCGCCTGTGCAAGCAAAGACACAAATTCCACTTTGAGCCTTTGCCCTTGAAATTCTTTGGGCATGGGCGGTACCATATGATGGCGCAACATGAGGCCAAAAGTACGCTCGATAAGCGGTATGAATAGTTCAAAATGCAATCTTTCCAGTGCCGGTCCCAGCAAAATAAGCTTTTCTTCCTCCCTCACCGCCACTTCTTTTGCGGTGATATTTTGACTTTTTCCATCCAATAAGAGGCGAAATAAGTCATTGTACAAACCCTGTTGAATTTGTTTTTGTACATCGTGCATGGCTTCTCTTGCGCCTTTAATATCCGGGCGTAAATCCATAATGGGTGTTGCCGCTTGCGGACTTTGACCGGGCAGAGCGTCCACATAATTGACGCCGCCGGGAGTCAAATCAAGTCCCACGCTTTTAAGGGCAGCCGTTACTGCCGTTGGTGGGTCCACCGATTTATGAATGGCTTTAAGCATGGTAATGCCCATTTGTTGCAGCATTCGAGAATCAGGAAGCACATCCATGGCAGGACTTCGTCCGTACACATCATTGCCTACAACATCCCAACGCACGCCAAAGCCCGGAAATTCCTCAAAACCGGCTTCTGACAAGGTATGGATTCTTCCACCATTATACGCTCCTTCCAACCAATAAATGGAAGCAAAAGGCATGTGCTTTGCGCCGGCGCTGTCAAGATTGCGTTCGGTGCGTGGGAAAATGGCATGAACCACCACGTGATTTTTTTCTCTGCCCGTGCGGCTAAAACTATTTTTTTGAATAATATATTCAGGCAAACGCTTTGCACCAAAATGCTGTATAAGTTGACGTGTACTCATACAAAAACGCCTGAAAACCACGTCCACTTCTTGGCGAGCGTTGGTATCAAGGCAATA
>CAYJHV010000230.1:0-3344 GCA_964369825.1 uncultured Desulfovibrionaceae bacterium
AATTAAATTTCGTGGCTTTTACCTTCAAGTTACAGAATTAAAATTTAGTTTTATATATAATTTTTAGCTCATTTCCGAAGGGAATGAGGCGTGAGCGCATTTTAAAGGAAGTTTGGAGGAAAACTTTTTGGCCTTAGCAAAAAGTTTTCCTCCAAAGAAAATTGAAATCTATATGCTCCGCTCACAATTTAGCCATGCTCAAAATATGCAAAAACTCCTGCTCACTTACTTTTTGCACGGAAAGACGACTGCCTTTTTTCATAAGTTCCATACCGGCAAGCTCAGGTTCAGCTTTAAGATCGGAGCGTAAAATGGGTGGTGTAAAGGCTTGTACAAGACGCACGTCCACCATATCCCACAGAGGAGACTCTTTGCTTGAGCGAGGGTCAAAGTGTTCGTTATTCACATCCCAAGCTGTATGATCGGGGTAAGCGGTACGTACAATTTCCACAATGCCGGCGATTTCAGGTTTTTTTCCGCTATGGTAAAAAAAACCTTTGTCTCCCACATTCATGCTGCGCATAAAATTACGAGCTTGATAATTGCGCACGCCGTCCCAAGAGGTGGTTTGATTGGGTGAAGTTGATAAATCTTCCCATGAAAAGCATTCTTTTTCACTTTTAACAAGCCAGTATTGCATATTATCCTTCTATTTTATAAGTATTTATCCATTGGTCAATAGTGGGAGTCAAATCAGAATCATTGTGTTGTGTTGCCACACTTTTGAGCGCATTAGCATATTGATATAACCTTGTTTTATCGTGAGTTATGCGAGTTATTTCTTCAAATCCTAAAGTTGCCTGCCCGACAATCTCTGATTTTCCTAATTTAGAGGCACAACGCAATATTTTTAAATAATTGGGAGCTAAAGGGGCAAGTTGAGTCAATGATAAATAGGCCTCCAATGCTTCTTCCCAAAGTTGTTGTCGCTCAAAATATTGACCAAGTAAATCATAGCCCAAAAACCAATAAGGTTCGTCATCCAGGCATTGTAAACAACGAGCCGGATCAAAATTTTTACTAAAAATTTTATGAAGAACTTGCTCCTTAATTGTGGGCAAACCTATATATAAGTGCAAACTTGGGCTGAGTATGGGGAGTAAATCTGCTTCCAAAGCTATTTTATGCTGATCGGGATAAAAAAAGTTCGAAAATCGCTTGCTGAAAAGCATTGTGTTTTCATTGTCGTGTGCAAATCTTCCCGGTGTTTGGCTGGCAAGATGGTATACAGTGCTTTTGTGTGTTACACTTAAAAAATACCCTTTTGCTCGTACTTGGCAACAAAGATCCAAATCTTCAAAACCATTCATATAGCCTTCATGGAAACCACCGCATTCAGCAAAAAGAGTGGCAGGTATAAGCATGGCAGCTCCGGTAATTGCTTGCCAATGACGTTGCTTTTGCTTTTTAACATAGGGAGCAGGTACATAATGGTACATATGCACAAGTTCCAGATTCGGGGCAAAGCAAACTCCGGCATGTTGCACAGTATCATTGGGATAAAGCAAGATTGGCCCCACCATACCAAGCTTTGGGTTTTCTGTGAAAGCTTCCAAAAGAGGAGGTAAGCAGTCATTTGTGCAAAGAGTGTCGTTATTTAAGAAAAAAAGGAATGGTGCCGTAGCATGTTTTGCGCCTATATTGCAGGCCTTGGCAAAACCTAAATTTTCTGGCAGTTTAATTTCAATGCCTTTATTGTTAAAAAGTCGTTTCAATGTGGGAGTTAAGGCATTTGCTGTTTCATCTGTGGAACCATTATTGACCACAATTACTTCCATGGATTGCAAAAGCTCACTATCAGAAGTGCTTTTAATACTTTCAAGACATTGTAATGTGGTTTCCCAAAGGTTCCAAGCAGGAATAATGATGGATATTTGTGCCATAATGTCTTCCTTAAAACGAGATTGAAGTTTTTCAAAGGAATAAGCCGAACCTTGACTCATAAAATGTTATACTGATATACTTTACGCTTAACATATAAAAAATCAAGTGTTTTATATGGGTCGATGAAAAATTCAGGAGAGTTTTTTATGTCAAAAGAGAAATTCAAGGTTATTTTTATTAATTATGGAGTGTATGCCGGTTGTTGTGGTGTACACATTCATTTTCTTGCCAATATCTTAGTGGATATGGGCTATGATTGTTCTGTTTTTTTATTACGTAAAGACAGTGTTAACGACTATTTTGGCGAACCCAATTATCCCATTTATGCCTTTGATGACTTAGAAAGCCTTCCTTTGGAGCACTTTGAAAATTCCATAATCCATGTTTGGACTACACGAGAAATTGTGCGTCATCCTGTAAATATGCTAAGAAAACGCATTAAATTGCCATACATTGTACACCTTGAGGATAATGAAGTTTACATTGCAGGCAAATATTTGGGGGTGTATACCTTGGAGGAGCAAAAAGTTTTTATTAAAAAAAACGCACAGAAATTTAAAGCTTTTCCAATGACACATCCTTTGCACTTTGAATCATTTATGCGAGCATCATCGGGGGTAACCTGTATTATCAAATCTTTAGAAGAATTTGTCCCCAAGAATGTGCCAAGAATGACTTTTTGGCCGGCATGTGAAGATGCTTTCTTTCTATTGCCAAGGCAACGAAACGTTCGATTCCGTGGTGTCTGCGGGTTGACTGATGATACATATGCACTGGCATATCCCGGAGCCATAAATCAATTTAATGCCATGTATTTTATTGAATTTTTACGGGCTGTTCACAAGCTGAACTGCGAGGGGTATCCCGTGAAAATCATACGCTGTGGTATTGAAGATTTTGCTTATGATGAGGAAATATTAGAACTATATAAAAAATATGTGGTGTTTTTTGAAGATATTGCCGCATATGATTTGCCGTATTTTATGAGTGTTGCAGATTTTTTGGTACAACCCGGAGCCCCCAGAGCTTTTGATGATTATCGTTTTCCCTCAAAAATACCTTTTTTTCTTGCCAGCGCACGACCAACGATTTTGCCAAATACCAATGTAGCAGACCGTTTACAGCATGGTCATGATTGTTTTTTACTGGAAAAAGGTGATGCCGAAGAAATAGCTCAATATTTAAAGGAACTCATTTTAAATCCTGATTTGGCACAAAAAATGGGAGATAATGGAAGAAATACGGCACGAGCTTTATTTTCTTGGAAAAAGGCAGCTGAGTCTTTGATTCCTTTTTATGAGCAAGCATTACGGGGAAAAAATTTTTGTGATGTCTAACATTAATACATAAATATTGAATACTGATAAAATATTTCATAAATTAGCATTAGGCATTTTTCAAAATGGCATACGCTTTTCATGACTTGCTCTTTTTTTTAATGTTTACTAATATACAAACAT
>CAYJHV010000231.1:0-3339 GCA_964369825.1 uncultured Desulfovibrionaceae bacterium
ATTATTTAATTTGCATGAGTTGATTTTTTATCGCTATTCACACTTGACCTTATTACAAACTTTTGCATATAGTTCCTAAAAATTATAACAACATTAACAAGTAGGTTTTTATGCGCGAAGCATCCATTGGTATCACTAAAGAAGGATTTCCGAGTATTTTTCTTTGCTCTTTTTCGGCTTTAATTTTTTCGCTTATCCCATGTTGGCCCATGGCACTTCTTTTTTTACTTTTAACAGGCTTTTCTCTTCACTTCTTCCGTGACCCGGAACGTGTCGTTCCCACGGAAAAGCATACGGCAGTAAGCCCTGCCGACGGAAAAGTTATTCGTATTTCCATGCAAAAAGATCCTCTTGATGGTGAAGAGCGCATGTGCATTTGTATTTTCATGAATGTGTTCAGTGTGCACGTTAATCGTGCGCCCATTGCAAGCACAGTAAAAGAAATATCGTATTTTGAAGGAAAATACTTCAATGCGGCATGGGATAAAGCCGCCCATGAAAACGAAAGGTGCGCCTACGGTCTTACAGATGAAGAAGGAAAACACTGGACTATGGTACAAATAGCCGGACTTATTGCCAGACGCATTGTTTGCCGTGTGGACACGGAAGATTTTTTGCAAAAAGGAGAGCGTTTTGGTATGATTAAATTCGGTTCTCGAGTTGACCTTTACATTCCGAAAGAGTATACAGCCAGCGTGAGCGTAGGGCAGCAGGTTTTTGCCGGACAAAGTATTGTCGCTCGCAAGGAACAATAGAGTATTTGAGCATGGAAAAGAAATCACCTCGTCGTAAAGGCGTATATTTGTTGCCAAACATGATTACAAGCTTAAGTTTGTTTTCAGGTTTTTTGGCTATTATTTGGGCATCTGCCGGACGATATGAAACAGCGGCCTTGGCAATACTTTTTTCTGCCCTCATGGACGGGCTTGACGGAAAAGTGGCACGCCTCACCAATACCGCCAGTGAATTTGGTATACAATACGATTCATTGGCCGATTTGGTAGCCTTTGGTGTTGCGCCTTCCATTCTCATGTGGCATTGGCAATTGCACAGTTTTGAACGCATAGGCATAGCCATTTGTTTCATATTTACTGCCTGCACTGCGTTGCGCCTTGCCCGCTTCAATGTGTCCACCGCCGTTACCAATAAAAAATTCTTCATGGGTTTACCTTCTCCGGCGGCAGGCTGTTCGGCTGTTTCGTTGGTATTTTTTGCAAACTTTATTCCTGAAAGTTTAGCGTCGGCAATTGCTCCTTTTGTCCTTATTTTTACCTTGACTTTGGGAATTTTGATGGTGAGCAGAGTACGCTATTATTCATTTAAAGAATATGCTTTTTTACGGGCACATCCCTTCAGCTCCATGGTAACAGCCATTCTTTTAATCGCACTTTTGGCATCGCAACCTAAACTTCTCGGTTTTCTGGTCGCTTTGGTTTATATTTTAGCCGGTCTTTTCTATACCTTTATCATGCTCCCTCGCCGTAATCGTGATTTATTGCGCGGTCTATCACTACAGGATGACAAATAGTATTTCTATACAATCAATCCCATTGAATGATTTTTAAATCCCATAACTTAAACGTATCTCAAAAATTATATTTAATCATATAAATTTTAAGATACGCCTTTACCATAGAGAGAATTTTATGAGCAACAGAATTTATTTTTTTGATACAACATTGAGAGACGGAGAACAGTCCCCCGGTGCCACCATGAACTTGGCAGAAAAATTGCGTCTTGCACGCCAATTGGAAATTGTAGGCGTAGACATTATTGAAGCCGGTTTTCCTGCTGCCAGTCAAGGCGATTTTGAAGCGGTACAAGCCATTGCCGCTCAAACTCGAGACGTGCAAGTGGCAGGACTTTGCCGGGCATTGCCCAATGATATAGATCGTTGTTGGGAAGCCATAAAAATGGCCGAAGCGCCACGTATTCATACTTTTTTGTCCACTTCAAACTTGCACATGCAATATAAATTGCGAAAAAATCCCGATGAAGTGCTTGCCATGTCCGTAGAAGGGGTTAAGCGTGCCGCAGCTTATACTTCCAATGTGGAATTTTCTTGCGAAGATGCCTCACGTTCTGACCGTGAATTTTTGTGCCGTATCACCGAAGCCGTCATTAATGCCGGCGCAAGAGTTATTAATTTACCGGATACCGTCGGTTATGCCATGCCTGAAGAATATGCAGATCTTATTCGCTATGTCATTGAAAATACTCCTAACAGCGATAAAGCTATCTTCAGTGTTCATGCCCATAATGATCTTGGCGTGGCTGTTGCCAGTACGCTTGCCGCTTTACGAGCCGGTGCAAGACAAGTAGAAGTAACCCTTGCCGGTATTGGTGAACGTGCCGGTAATGCTTCCCTTGAAGAAGTAGCTATGGCACTGAGGGTTCGCAAAGATTATTATAATTTTGAAAGCAATATAGTGACAGAGCAATTGTACCCCGCTTGTCGTCTGCTCTCCATGACCATTGGCGTCCCCATTCCGCCAAACAAAGCCATCATCGGCGGCAATGCCTTTGCCCATGAATCAGGTATACATCAAGATGGTATGCTTAAAAATCGTGAAACCTATGAAATTATGACGCCGGAGTCTGTTGGACGTACCACCAGCGATCTTGTGCTCGGAAAACATTCCGGACGCAATGCCGTGTCCTCAAAGTTGGAAAGCCTTGGTTATTCCCTTGATGACGAACAAGTGAATCAAGTCTTTGCTGCCGTAAAAAATCTTGCGGACATGAAGAAAACCGTACACGATGAAGACCTTGTGGCATTGGTTCTAGAAGAAATTTATCGTATCCCCGACCGTTATCGTCTCATACATGTGAGTATCAATTCCTCTTCCACCCAGGACATCCCACCAACGGCGGCGGTTGTTATGGAAGTGGATGGCGTAGAACATAAAGGTGCCGGTTTTGGAGTGGGACCTGTGGATGCTTTACTCAATACCATCAGCGGTATCGTCAATAAAAAACCGGAATTACAACAATATGTGGTCAATGCCATCACCGGCGGTACCGACGCTCAAGGAGAAGTTACTGTGCGCATTTGCGATACCAGTACCAATATCTGCGCCGTAGGACGTGGGGCACACCCTGATATTACCGTGGCTTCGGCAAGAGCTTATGTGAATGCACTTAATCGCTTGTCAAAAAAAGAAAATGAGTGTGAGTAATAAACAAGCGGAAATGAGCTAAAAATTGTATTTAAAACTAAAGACTTAACTAGTGCCTTGCTTTATTTAAAAATAGTGATATTTTTTCTTGTGGGGGGGGGGGGGGGGGGTGGGTGGGGGGGGGGGGGGGGGGGGGGGCCGCCCCCCCCCCCCCCCCCCC
>CAYJHV010000232.1:0-3339 GCA_964369825.1 uncultured Desulfovibrionaceae bacterium
GCAATATTGAGTGCTGTTTCATGAAGGCTTAATTCAGGCTTAATGTCTGGTATAATCGGTGGGAGATTAAGCATATATCCTTGCATTTGAAAAGGATTTTTGCGCTCGCCATTATTAATGGTCATGGCTATAGGTGTGATGACATCATAGGTAAGGTAGAGGCACAGGGCATGGACAATGCTAAGCGTTGTATGAGTGCCGCCCAAATTCGCTGAAAGTTCGTGTAAATATTCTTCTGCTTTCGAGCTGTGGAGGTGCACATGGAGAGCAGTTTGCCCAAGTTGATCTTTTTTATGAGCAAGTGGCGGAAAGATACGATTGGGTGTGGCTGTCTTCACAGTCTCTTGCCAATAGACTCTATCGGCTTTGCCTCTTTGAGATTGAGCATATTTTTTTTCTTTGTCCACAATGTTTTGCCATGCCGCAATGTCCGGCAAAGTATAGGTTTTGCCTTTTGCTATTTCCGCATAGCAATTGCTCAAAAGCAATGCCACTGCACTATTAAATAAGCCGTCATGTATTACATGGAATGACTGACTGAGAAAGTAGTATTCCTGCTCAGAAAAGCGCACAAAGACAAAACGAATCAGTTCTTCCTCAAAGAGTTTGTAGGGAATATGTATACACTCTGTGCATAAGCGCAAGGCTTCTTGTTCAGGATGTTCGTGTGAGCAAGTGTCATAAAAAATTATCTTTGGTTCCGGGTATTTATTGGGGGTAAAAGTAGGGAAATCTGCATTGTTTTTACTAAGGCCGGCAGATAAAAGAGGAAAGTGTCTTATGATTTGGCGTAAAGCTTTTCGTGCAATTTCCATATCTATGTGCCCGTGAATAAGAAATCTTCCGCAGGTAAAAAGTCCGGGGTGATTTGGGGAAAGATTTTGATTGGCTAACCAAATTTCTTTTTGAAATGAGCTAAATTCCATAATAGTATAAAATGTGTTTTATGTTATGTGGTTATTTGCGGCAAAAAATTTTTATTCGAATTATTACGGGAAGTCAGTCTTTTTTTAAGAAGTGTCTTAAATTTTCCCGGACTCAGTCGACCTAAAAGTTCCATCTGCCATATGGATAATTCTGTCAGCTTGACTAAAATATCTGTCATCATGTGAAATCGCAAGAATGGTTTTTCCGTCGGCTCGAATGTTATGCAGCATCTGTTCATAAAAATAACGTCGAAACGCAGGGTCAAAATCTGCAGAAACTTCGTCAAAAAGCAAGATATCTCGATCTTCCAACAAGGCACAAGCAAGAGCTAAGCGTTTACGTTGACCTGTGGAAAGGTTCTGAGTGGAAAAAGTTCCGTTTTCTAAGATTTGCACTTTATTTTCAAGCTGCATCATGGCTAAGGTTTCGTTCATATGCTTTGGGCTTTGTCGAATTCCAAATGTTTGATTAAAAAGATGAAAGTCTGCCGGAACTATGGAGAAAAGGTTACGCCACTTTTCTATGCCAAGTTCTGCAAGCGGCTTTGAATTTATGGTAAAACTTCCTTCTTGCGGCATGTACAAACCACTGAGTAAGCGCATAAAAGTAGTTTTTCCGGCACCGTTTCCGCCACATATAAAGACTATCTCGCCACGTTTTAATGTGAAAGAAGGAATGAAAATGCTGTAAGAATCAGTATCATCACTGTTTTTATGCGCAAAACGAACATTTACCAAATTTAAACTTTCAAAATGTAAAGGCTCAAGATCGTTATCTATCCAACCATTTTCCACATGTCTTTGCTCGCATTTTTCCATTGCAAGTTCCAGCTCTTGTTCAAGAGTGTGAAGCTCATGAAGATCCATTTCCACTTTCCCAAGCATGGGCACAAAGCTTACAAGACTCATCAAAGGCGTCACACAAAAAACCACAAGCACTATGAGTGAAGTGGTATCTTCTGTGGGCAGCGAAAGTACGCTTGGCAAAACAAAAAGCATTGCACCAAGTATAATCAGGTTAAAAACAGCAAAAAAAGATATGCCGCGTGCATGTTTTTTTTCCGTCAGTTGGCGCGCATTCATGGAACTTTGTAAATGGGGATATAATGACTTTTTGAAAAGATCAACGGTCTTTAGTAGGTGTATTTTAAGGTGTTGAAAGCCTTTTTGTACGCTTTCAAGGTCTTTTGAAAAATGAAGCTCTGCCGTAAATGCAGATGCTTTCAAGGTGTTAACACCTTTGATAATTTGTATAAAAATATAAAGCCCGGAAACCATTAAGCCTATTACCATACATGCACCGGCAATGCTTATGCTAAACATGCGCATAAGTGCCACAATCATCATGATCGAATTGGTAACAGACGCAGTGAACATACGGGCAGCTTCAACAACCAAGTCTTGATTGTTGAGTAAGATACTCTGTATGCGCTCTCGCTTAAGCTGCATAAAATACTGCATGGGCACAGCTCTCAATTTGGAAGCGAGGAGTGTGCGTTTTTTCATGACCGCTTGTAAGGCGAAAAGAGCGGATTTTTCGGAAAGATGACGGAATAGTAAGTAAAAAGTAATAATACTTACAAAAAATAGCAGAAGAACTTGAAATTCAACTCCTTGATCCGCAAGCTGCTCAAGTCCGGTAAGAATGCTGAATATAGCTATGCCTTGAGCAATGCCTGCACCGCAACAAGCAATAATCAATTTCTTGCTTTCTGCACCTGCTTCTTGGTGCAAAAGTTTGAGAAAACGGGATTTGCGCATGATGACATACTCAGATTGGTGCTTGGAAATTCCAAGCACCAATCTTTAAAAATACAGGTTATATACCTTTTTGCGCACTGTTTTATATTTGTATGCGCAATTTGTATTAATCAACTTTTTTGACAACGTTAAGCATATTTTCCGTAATTTCCGGCAAATAGGATGTTCCCATCGGTCTGAATTATATGTCTGCAAACCGGAGATTATTTACCGATGAAGTATGCTCTTTCGCTTGTGAGTTATGTTTTAACTATGCACTCCCCGGCGTATTTTCTGCTGCCTTATCAGAGCTTTTTAATTTTTTTACATAAGTTTTGCCTTCTTCAAATTTTTCCTTGAAGTATTGCTTACCGCTTTCAATATCAAGATTGCCCAACTGACCACCATTTTTGAAGTGGCGGTTAAAGACGTGCCCAAGGGCATAGGTTGTGGCAGCACCGGTAATACTGATACTTGCGGCACCTGCCGTGAAGCCAATGACAGGAACAGACTTGAATAAAGAGGCTAAAAGCGGTACAGCCGCAACGCTGACACCTCCGGCGCATATGGCCGAGATGGTAGAGGAGACCCATTTTTTATTGAAGGGAATACCATAAGCTTGGCACAGCGCACGCACCATATCAAGTTGAATGAGTGAAAAACCTGCAAAATC
>CAYJHV010000233.1:0-3319 GCA_964369825.1 uncultured Desulfovibrionaceae bacterium
CGTAAAATGAGCCGAAACTTGCTTCCGGCGTCCCCGAAGGGGCATTTGGAGTGGGTGTGCCTTTCTGAAAAATGCATGGAAATGCGTTTTTCAGCATCGACTATTTAGAGCAAATAAATTTTATGATTATCAGGGGTTATAAAAAGTATCCATGCACAAATCCAAAAAAAATGCCTTATTAGAAGCAGCTAAAGAGCTTTTTGGCGAATATGGTTATGTGGAAACCACATTCAAAAAAATATCAGAAAAAGCCGGCGTTGCACTGGGCTTACTTACGCACCATTATGGAAATAAAGAAAAATTGTTTTTAGCAGCTGGATTGGATGTTTTGGAACAATTCTTGAATGTGTTACGTGAAGCTACTTCTAAGGGAAATACAGGCTACGAATCTGTCATGAATTTTTGCAAAGCTTATTTAGAATTTTCCATCGACAAAAATTCCAACTGGCTTGTGCTTGTACGCTGTTCACCTTACAGCGATATGAAAACCAGTGCGGATCGTGAATTGATGACCAGTAGCTTTCAACAGGTATCTCAAGAACTTGAAGCTTGCCTTAAAGCCGGAGTTCTTGATGGAAGCATTCGCAGTGACATTCATACTCAGGATACAGCGCAGGTAATCATTGCCCTTATGGTGGGGGTAAATCGTACTCATTTACTTACCCCTTATGCAGGTGAGCATCTATACGACGAAGCTTTACAATTTGTTTCACGAGCACTAAAACCGTAACAACCCTCATAAGCTAAAGAGCATACTACGTAAATAATAAATTTTATTATTATTCATGCAGCTAAATTTATTGCGAATAATTTATTTAGCGGAGATTTTAATAAATATGCTTCACAACATTGAGTTCTTGTTTTAGTTAGCATGTAATTGTAATTTTAAAATAATTTTCATAAGAATTAAAAAATGACACTTTATTTTGGTTATAAACACTGCATATATTAACTTGTTCTTCTTAAAATTGTAATGTACTGCATTTTAAATGACAATCGCTTAAGGTATAATTTACAAAATTTTATGTACTGAGGATAGTATGATCTCTTGGAAAAAAATTTTCACCAAGAATGGTATGCCTTGGAAAGATCACTCTTCCTTTAAAGGCTACATAGAGATAAATACTTTTGAGGAACTTTACAATTTTCTCAATGCTGTACATATACGTCATTGCTTGGTGAAACCTTATCAAAACACCAAAGATTACCCTTTGGTGGAAGCTCGTGAGCTTTTACCGTCTTTTGACAATGATATGTGGGAATATGCTCAATTGCCGGGTTTTTCCTTGGTAGCATTGGGACGCCCATTGAGTTATCTTTCAGAAATATTTCAATACGATATCATTCACCCCATTTTAAATGCGGCTTATAATGTGGAAGGAGCTTCTTGCCCTTTGGAAGAGCCCATCATTAAATATAATTTGCAAACCTTGGCATCTCGTTTACCACGTGTTTTGCATGACGCCTTTCGTCAAGACTGCGGACGACTTGACACTTCATTACTTGATTATTATCCCACACTTTTACCATATCTATTACGCCTTGACCGTGCGCATGTGCTGTCGCTTGACGGAGCCAATCAATTTTATTTAAGCGGAATATTTGCCTCTTTTCCTTCGGATATTGACAGCGAGCTCAAACGCTTTGGAATGCGCATGGGAAAATTTCGCTATGGCGACAATGATATGTACGAACGCAACAGAATGTTTGTATATCAATATCTTATGGAATTATATGGTTTTCCCGTGGTTTCGGAAAGGCGAACTTCCAGCGCACTTTTTGCTCGCAAATTACACAAGATGGGAGAAAAGTTTTTATTACGTGTGCTTGGGCAGACAGACAGAACCATCACCACCTATATTGGTAACGGTGATCACAGTCGATATCCCAAGGTGGAAAAAATTGCCTTAATCAGCCTTGACAATGACCAACAAGATGCCATTCAAAGCATTGGAAACGGCGGTTTTTTTGTGGATGAAGAAAAACGTGTGGTGATTATTCGGGTTACCTATCATCAACACGCTTATAATGTAAGCAATGTACGCCAAGATCGTGCTTTGTCAGTAATTTCTCAAGAAATTTTGCATCCTCTGACGGGCGAATCGTTACAAGGACTCAATATCATAAGAGATAGTACCAATATGTTTTTGCGCCTCAATGACATAGTGCGCGGTGAATATATGGGAAAAATTGTATACAAAAAAACCGAAGTATTGGAAAATACTGATACAGAAGAAAAAAGATTAAAATTCCTGTACACTTGGTTAACCAAACATCAAAGGCGTATAATTTTTTATAGCGATGACTTTTTTGCCAAAGTAAGTCATGTGGTTGAAAGCTATTTACGCAGTCCGGACAAAGAGCAAGCCTTTGGGGAATTGCGAGAATTTCAACGTGAAGTGCAAGAGCGTTTCGGTTATATTCAACAAGCAAGAAAAGTACGCATTTTAGAGGAAATTGCCGAAAGACAAATAAAAGGTGTCAGTATCGGTTATCGCCAAATGATGCAAAGTGCCGTGGGAATTTTGACGGAACTATCCCATGAAATAGTCAATTTTTTTCCGTCATTGGTGGATACAATTATCAGTAATATTGATGGTATTTTAGGCAATCGTTATGTGGCGCGCACCTATATTGAATGTGCTGAATGTGATTTGACCGAAGCCGGCATCGAAATTCGTAAAAATTATCGGCGCATTGTGGCTTTACGTGATACTTTTGTGGCGGTACGCAGAAGCCGTGCCGTTAAGGCGGATTAAATATGCCACATGCTTTTTATCTTCAGCAGAATAATTGGTCACAAGTGGGTGATGAATGCTTGCTTCTTGATGGCGAAGCAAGGCACCTCATGCAAGTTTTGCGTCTGCAAGTAGGTGAGGAAATACATATTCTTGACGGCGAAGGGCAACAAGGGCTTTGCCGTATTACCAAAATTTCCAAAAAAGAAGTATGCTTACAACTTTTACACAAAGAAATTTTTTCCCGCCCCCCTGCTCTACCCATTATGGCTTTGGCATTTAGTAAGGCTACACGCAGAGGTTTTTTCATGGAAAAAGCCGTTGAACTTGGTGTACATGAAGTTTGGCTTTGGCAAGGAGAGCACAGTCAAGGCAAAATCCCTTTTGAAGTCAAAGAGCATTGGCAAAGTCAATGTATTGCAGCCATGAAACAATGCCGTAATCCTTGGTTGCCAAAAGTACGCATTTTACAAGGCGGCGCCAAGGCTTTAGTGCAAGAAAGTCTTAGTTGCGCACATAAATTCTTACCTTATGAAGGGCAAGAAAATGTGACCATGCTTAACCAAAATATGCTTGGTCAA